>JACMOF010000186.1 GCA_014378155.1 Caulobacter sp.
GCCCGGTCTCGCCTTTCGGCGCGTGAAGCACCGTGCGGAAAAGTGGGACCCAGTTTTCCGCGAAAACGGTGCGAAAACAAAAATCTAGAGCAAGCCGTGCGATTTCTGTATCGCGCGGCTTGCTCTGGACCGCTACGGAAGCGCCATGACCGACTACACGCCCCAGCAGATCGTCGCCCGCGGCGCGCGCGCCGACGCCGAAGCCGCCGCAGACGCCATCGACAACCATCCCGACCTCGAAGGCGCGACCTACTCGATCCTGGAAGAGGACGAGGACAAGGGTCTGTGGCGCATCGACGCCTTCCCGACCAATGACGAGGAAGACGCCGGCCTGCTCGAAGTCCTGGCCGGCTACAAGCTGAAGGTGATCCGGGAGCAGTTGGCCGACGCCGACTGGCTGGCCATGGCGCTGTCGGGCCTGCCGCCCGTGCGGGCGGGTCGGTTTTTCGTTTACGGCATGCACGATCGCGCCCGCTTGCCGGCCAGCACGGTCAACCCCCGCATCGAGGCCGGCGCGGCCTTCGGCACCGGCCACCACGGCACCACGGTCGGCTGCCTGCAGGCCTATGACCGCCTGATCAAGGCTCGCAAGTTCAACAAGGTGCTCGACGTCGGGGCCGGTACGGGCCTGCTGGCCATTGCGGCCGCACGCACGGGCTCGAAAATCGCCGTGGGCACTGACATCGACAGGCCCAGCGTGCGGATCTCCAAGGAGAACGCCAAGGTAAATCGCGCCAACGCCAGGTTCGTCCACGCCGCGGGCCTGTCCAACCGCCTGGTGACCGACAACGCCCCCTATGACCTGGTGTTCGCCAACATCCTGGCCCGCCCGCTGATCAGCCTGGCCCAGGACATCAAGACCGCCCTGGTCCCCGGCGGCACGGTGATCCTGTCGGGCTTGCTGCGCACCCAGGAGCGGATGGTGAAGGCCGCCTACGTCTCGCGCGGCTTCAAGGTGGTGAGCCGCATCCATCGCGACGCTTGGGCGGCGCTGGTTCTGCAACGGCCGTAGAGCGCGGAACGTCCTTCACGGTCCTGACGTTTCTCCTGCGGCACTCGTACGTTCCAGGAGCAACCTCATGACCTACATCGACCCCAACGCCCCGCTACCGCCGCGCGAAGTCGTGGTGCGCCGGGAGGGTGGCGCGACCGGCTGGTTCGTGGCCGGCGTGGTGGCCGTCGTGGCGGTGATCGCTGTGGCCTTCATGTTGACGATCGGAGCGCGCACCCCCAGCCAGGATCAGATCGCCCAGGCTCAGGATCAGGGCCGCGCAGTCGGCCAGATCGAAGGCGCCCAGGTGGGCGCCGCCCAATCGACGATGGTCGCCCAACAGGCGGCCCGCGACGCCGCGGCCGCCGCCGACAGCGCCCGTCGCTCGACCGAGGTGACGGCGGCCAACGCCGCAAGGGTGGCTCAGGACGCCGCCGCCCGCGCTGCGGCTTCGCGCGACGAGACAGTTGCCCCCATGGCTGAGCAGCCCGCCCCGCAACCGGCCCAATAGCGGCTGGCTCTTCCCTGCCCGGCCGGGTCGGACTAAATCGAAGGCATGCGCCAGACCTTCGATGAATCCACCGAGCCGGGCTTCGGCCCCCGCCATGTCCCACTGATCCGCGCCGCCATGGCGCTGCAAGGCCTGGACGGCTTCCTCGTGCCCCACGAGGACGAGCACCAGAACGAATATCTGCCCACCGCCAATGACCGCCTGGCCTGGGCCAGCGGTTTCACCGGTTCGGCTGGGGCTGGCGTCATCATGGCCGACCGCGCCGCCGTCTTCGTCGATGGACGCTACACGCTTCAGGTCCGTGACCAGGTTGACCAGGGTGTGTTCGAGATTCGCGACCTCGTCGAGGGCGGCGTCCCGGCCTATCTCGAAACTGTCCACAAGGGTGCGGTGATTGGCTACGACGCCCGCCTACACAGCCCTCAGGCGCTCGACGCGCTGAAGGCCTCCGCCAGCAAGGCCGGCGCGGCGCTCAAGCCCGTGTCGGTCAACCCCATCGACCAGGCCTGGGGCGCTGAGCGTCCGGCCCAACCCGCCGCGCCCGTCGTCCCCCAGCCCGTGCACTATGCCGGCGAGGAGTCGGCCTCAAAGCGCGCCCGGATCGGCGGGGCCATCGCCGCCTTGGGCGCCGACGCCGCAGTGATCACCGCTCCGGCCTCGATCGCCTGGCTGTTCAACATTCGCGGCGGAGATGTGATCCGCTCGCCCCTGCCCCTGGCCCAGGCGGTGGTCCGCGCCGACGGCACGGCGCGGCTGTTCCTCGACCCGGCCAAGGTCGCCGAAGGCCTGTCGGCGTGGCTGGGCAACCAGGTGTCGCTAGAACCATCCGAGGCCCTGGACGGGGCCCTGGCCGACCTGTCCAGCAAGGCCGTGGTCGTCGACCCGGCACAGTCCTCGGCCTGGTATTTCGACACCCTGGCCGCCGCCGGCGCCTCGGTCGTCCGCGCCATGGATCCCTGCACCCTGCCCCGCGCCTGCAAGAACGCCGTCGAGATCGCTGGCACGCAGAAGGCCCACCGCCGCGACGGCGCGGCCTTGACGCGCTTCCTGCACTGGCTGGCCACCGAAGGGCAGATCAACCCGCCGGACGAGAAGGAGGCCGTCGCCAAGCTGGAAGCTTTCCGCGAGGCGACGGGTCTGCTGAAGGACCTCAGCTTCGACACCATCGGCGCGGCCAACGGCCATGGCGCCCTGCCGCACTATCGTCCGACTGAGCGCTCAAACGAGCGCGCCGCCTTGGGGTCACTGCTCCTGGTCGATAGCGGCGGCCAGTATCTGGACGGCACCACCGACGTCACCCGCACGGTCGCCATTGGCGAACCGACGGCGGAGATGATCACCCGCAACACCCTGGTCCTGAAAGGCCACCTGGCCATAGCCCGCCTGCGCTTTCCGGCAGGCACCACTGGCTCGGCCATCGACGCCTTCGCCCGCGCCGCCCTCTGGAGCCATGGCCTGGATTTCGACCACGGCACTGGCCACGGCGTCGGGGTCTATCTGGGCGTCCACGAAGGTCCGCACCGGATTTCCAAAGCTCCCAACACCATCGCGTTGCAGCCCGGGATGATCGTCTCCAACGAGCCGGGCTACTACAAGGACGGTGAGTATGGCATCCGCATCGAGAACCTCGAGGTTGTGATGCCCGCCGAAGCCGTCGGCGACGGCGACCGCCCGATGCACCGCTTCCAGGCTCTGACCCTGGCCCCCATCGACCGGCGGCTGGTGGACAGGAGCCTGTTGAGCCCCGAGGAGATCGCCCAGTTCGACGCCTATCACGCGCGGGTGGTTCGGGAGATCGGGCCGCTGGTGGAGCCGGAGGTCGGGGCCTGGCTGGAAGAGGTCTGCGCGCCGCTTTAGGCGTTTAGGTCCTCCCCCTGTGGGGCCCTGTGGGGGCGGCGGCGCGAAGGCGCCGGTGGGGGGAGCAGACCCACCTCACCGACACTCGCCCTCCGTCGGCTGCGCCGACACCTCTCCCACAGGGGCAGGAATAAGCGAGCCGCTGACTACTTAATCCGCGTCCACTTCTGCGTCTTGCACAGCGGGGCCACGATGCAGCCCTTCAGCTTCAGCGAATTGGGCGAGGTCAGGGTGATGGTGCCCGAATAGGTGCCGCCGTCGTCGGCGTTGTAGACCTTGCCGCCGGTCCACCTGGTCGGGCCGCCGGTGAAGTCGTACAGCATCTGCATGTTCTTCAACGGACGGGCTTTCAGGCTGGCGTCCTTGTTCTTGACGTCCTTGATCGTCGGATCGGCCTTGATGTGGTTTGACGTCACCAGCTTGCCGCACAGGCTGTTGCCGCAGCGGCTGATCTCGACCTGGCCGCCATTGGTTTCGGTTTGCCACAGGCCGATGGCGTCCTGCGCGAAAGCCGGGGCGGCGATGGCCACGGCGAAGGCCGCAGCGAGGATGGGCAGTTTCATAGGATCGTCTCTCCCAAGTATTGTTAGCCTGTTCTAACGCGCGTTCGCCTGAACCGGCCATGAATTGAAAGGCGAAGGCGCGACGCCTACCCCGTCACCATCGCCAGCCACTCGTCCTCGGTCATCACCTGAATTCCCAATTCGCCGGCGGTCTTCAGCTTCGACCCCGCACCTGGCCCGGCCACCACGAGGTCGGTCTTCTTCGACACCGACGAGGCCACCTTGGCGCCCAGCGCCTCGGCCTGGGCCTTGGCCTCGTCGCGGGTCATCTTCTCCAGGGCGCCGGTGAAGACGATCGTCTTGCCGGCCACGGCGGTATCGGTTTTCGGCTTGGCCACGGCCTGGATGTCGAGCTGGGCGATTAGATTGGCCACCTTCTCGCGATTGTGATCCTCGGCGAAGAACCGGGCCATCGACTGGGCCGCAACCGGGCCGATCCCGTCGATCGCCGCCAGTTGGAGATAGTCGTCGCCCGGCGCGCCGTCGGCGGCCTCGACCAGGGCCTGGGCGAAGGCCTCCCAGTCGCCAAAGCGCTCGGCCAGGGCGACCTTGGCGGGCTTGGAGAGCTTTGGCACGGCATGGCCGATCTTGACCTCCAAACTGTCGGCTTGCGGCCAGGGATCGACCCGCAGCCCGCCCCGGCCCGCCTCGACCAGCTCGTCGCGGGCCTTTGGACCGACCCCCGCCGCGCCGGCCAGTTCCAGATAGACCGCGCCCGGCAGTTGCCCGGCTGCCCGCTCGGCTGCGGCTTGCAACTGCTCGAACCGGTCGAAGTTGCGGGCCAACACGGTCGAGGTGGTCTCGCCGATGTCGCGCATGCCCAGGCCGTAGATGACCCGATCAAGGCCAATGGTGCGTCGCGCCTCGATTCCCTTGACCAGGTTGGCGACCGAGGTTTCGCCATAGCCGTCGCGCTCGCGCAGCACGGCCAGCTTTTCCTCGTCCTTGGCCAGCCGGAAGATGTCGGCCGGCTCCTTGATCCAGCCGTCCTCGAAGAAGGCGGCCAGCTGCTTCTCGCCCAGGCCCTCGATGTCGAAGGCTCGGCGAGACACGAAGTGGCGCAGGTGCTCGATGCGCTGGAACGGGCAGGCGAACTCACCGCTGCAACGGCGCACCACGGATTCGGCGCCCGAGGCGGTGGTCTCCTTGACCAGCGCTGTCCTCAGCGGACAGGGGCAATGGCTCGGAAATTCGAACGGCGTGGCGCCCTCCGGACGTTCCTCCAGCACCGGCCCGACGATCTGCGGGATCACGTCGCCGGCCCGCTGCAGGATCACCGTGTCGCCGATCCGCACGTCCTTGCGGGCGATCTCGTCGGCGTTATGCAGGGTGGCGTTAGTGACCGAGACCCCGCCGACGGTCACGGGCTTGAGCCGCGCCACCGGCGTGATCGCGCCGGTGCGGCCGACCTGCAGGTCGATGGCCTCGAGGATCGTGCGAGCCTGCTGGGCCGGAAACTTGCGGGCGACGGCCCAGCGGGGCGAGCGTGACACAAAACCCAGGCGCCGCTGCTGCTCCAGGTCGTCGACCTTGTAGACCACCCCGTCGATATCGAAATCGAGCTTGGGGCGCAGCACTTCGAACGCGGCATAGGCGTCGAGCAGCCCCTGGGCGTCCCGGACCTTCTTGGCCGGCGGGGCCGTGGTGACGAAACCCCAGGCTTCCAGCGTCCCCAGCGCCTCCCACTGGCCGACCGCGAAGGGGCCGCTGACCAGACCGCAGGCGTAGGCGAAGAACCGCAGCGGCCGCTGGGCGCTGATCTTCGGGTCGATCTGGCGCAGCGAGCCGGCGGCGAAGTTTCGGGGGTTGGCGTAGGTGCGCTGGCCGGCCTCAAGCGCGGCGGCGTTGAAGGCGGCGAAGGCCTCTAGCTCGACATAGACCTCGCCGCGGATCTCTATGATGTCGGGCCAGCCGGCGCCCTTCAGCCTGTGGGGGATGTCGCCGATGGTGCGCAGATTGGCCGTGACATCCTCGCCGACCCGGCCGTCGCCTCGCGTCGCGCCTTGGACCAGCACGCCCTTTTCATAGCGCAGCGAGGCCGACAGTCCGTCGATCTTCGGCTCGGCCGTGTAGAACACCGGCTCGTTCGTCAGCCGCAGGAACCGCCGGACGCGAGCGTCGAACTCAGCCGCCTCGTCGTTGGAGAAGGCGTTGTCGAGGCTGAGCATCGGCACGCCGTGCTCGACCGGCGAAAACTGCTCGGCCCGCGCCGCCCCGACCCGGAGAGACGGGGAATTGTCGCGCACCAGATGCGGGAAGCGTTCCTCGATGTCGAGGTTGCGGCGTTTGAGGGCGTCGTACTCTCCGTCGGTGATCGTCGGGGCGTCTTGCTGGTGATAACGCAGGTCGTGACCGGTCAGGTCGTCGGCCAGGCGCTCCAGCTCAAGGGCGGCCTGGGCTTCGGTGAGGTCGGCAACGGCGATCTGGGACACGGGCGAATCCGGCGGAAGCTGAGACGGCGGCAGACTAGCCGCTCCTCCCCCTGTGGGGGAGGAGCTTTAACCCGACGGCCTTGCCTAGCCGCTGACGCTCAGAAGCTCGCCGCATGACCCAGCCCGCAACGATGTCCCAGAACGACGCGGGCTTGGCTCGTGGCGGCGCCTTTGACGTCCTGCGGTTCGTCGCGGCGCTGTTCATCGTGCTCTATCACGTGGCCGAGCGAGCCCCGGTTTCGCTGTTTGCGATCCACCCGGCCTTTGGACGCGGCTATCTCACGACGGACTTCTTTCTGGTGCTTTCGGGCTAGGTTCTGGCCAAGACCTACGGTCAGCGTGTGCTGGACCATGGGGTGGGAACCGGCGAGTTTCTCGAGCGCCGCATCCTGCGTATCCGGCCGGCGCACCTGATCATGCTGGCCCTGCTCGCCGCCTTCGTGTTTGGAACGGGGGCCATCGGCCTGGCGCCGCAGAACCCGCAGTGGTTCCAATGGAGCCAGCTGCCGGCGCAGATCTTCCTGGTCCAGGCCTGGTTCGTGCCAGCAGCGTCGGGTTGGAACATGCCGACCTGGACGCTGTCCGCCCTGATCGTCTGCTATGCGGGCTTCCCGGCCGCCTGGCGTTCCTGACCAATCAGCTGGCCGCCGTGATCTGGTTCGGCGCCGCCCGCGCAGTGGCCGCGAAACTCGACCTGGACGATGCGATGCTCTGGCTCGTCTGGGCGATGGCCCTGCCCGCCTGCATCGCCGCCGCGTGGCTGTTCGAGCGCTAATCTTCTGTTTTGACGCATTTTTCTTCACGCGAACCGGAACCACTTCGCTCGAAAATTGCCCTATGTCGACGCGCCGCTGCAGGTGTGGATCAAGGGCGGGTCGCGCAAGGATCTCGCGCCAAAGGCAAAGGCTGCTCCGGCCTGACTAGCCGATCAACGCCCGCGCCGCCGCCCGCGCCGCCTCGGTGACCTCGGCGCCCGACAGCATCCGGGCGATCTCTTCCTGACGCTGGACGGGCGACAGCGGTTCGACCCGCGTGCGGATCGCAGTGTCGTCACCCGACTTGGCGATCCGCCAGTGGGCGTCGGCGCGGGCCGCGACCTGGGCCGAATGGGTGACGACCAGCACCTGGGCATTGGTCGCCAGGCGCTTGAGCCGCAGGCCCACCGCGTCGGCCACGGCCCCGCCAACGCCCTGATCGACCTCGTCGAAGATCATCAGCGGCTGAGAGCCCTCGCGACCCGCGAGGGCGGCCTTCAGGGCCAGGGCGAAGCGCGCCAGTTCGCCGCCGGAGGCGATGGCCTCCATCGGTCCGAACGGCGCGCCGGGATTGGTGGAGATCTCGAAGGCGATGCGGTCCATGCCGGCGGGACCGGCGCGGTCCTCGTCTAGGGTCTCGATCGCGACCCGAAACCGAGCCTTTTCCAACTTCAGCGGCGCCAGCTCGGACTCGACAGACGCGGCCAGGCGATCACCGGCGGCGCGGCGCTCGGCCGACAGCGCTTCGGCGGCATAGAGATAGGCGTCGCGGGCGCCAGCGGCCTCTTCCTCGGCCGCCTTCAGCGCTTCGCTTGAGGTCTCGATGGCTTGCAGGCGGGCGGCGAAGTCGGCGCGGGCTGCGGGCAGCAGCTCAACGGCCAGGTTCAGCTTGCGGGCCATGCCGCGCAGGGCGAACAGGCGCTCCTCGGTCTTGTCTAACTGGTCGGGCTGGAACTCGAAGCTGTCGGCGGCCGCGTCGATGGTGGCGGCGGCCTCCTGGGCCTCGACCAAGGCGCGGTCCACCGCCTCGCAGGCGGCGGTGAGCCGGAGCATGGCTGGACCATCGGCGGGCGCGCCGGCCTGGACCGCGCGTTCACGCGCCCTTTCCAACGCACGATAGGCGCCGGCCAGCCTGCCCGACAGGGCGTCGCCGCCCAGGGCGTCGCGAGCCGCATCGATATCGGCCAGGGCCTTTTCGGCGGAGCCCAGCAGGGCCCGCTCCTCGGCCAACTGAGCTTCCTCGCCTTCGCGCGGATCCAGACGGTCCAGTTCCGACAGGCGAAGGGTCAGTTCCTCGGTCTCGACCGTGGCGCGGTTGGCGAGGTCGCGCAGGGCGGCGGCTTTCTCTCGAGCGGCCCGCCAGGCGCTCCACGCTCCAGCGACGGTCCCGAGGCTCACGATGCCATAGGCGTCGAGCAGGGTTCGGTGGGTGCGCTGGTCGAGCAGGCCGACGGTCTCGTGCTGGCCATGAACCTCAAGCAACAGCGCGCCGAGGTCCTTGAGCACACCAACGCTGGTGGCCTGATCGTTGACGAAGGCGCGACTGCGACCATCGGGCGATAGCTGGCGGCGCAGGACCAAGTCCTCGTCGCGGGCATAGTCCAGGCCCTTGTCGTCGAGATAGGCGAAAGCGGCGTGGTCGGCCGGCAGGGCGAAAATGGCGGTGGCGCTGGCATGGCCCGTGGCCCCACGCCGCACCAGCCCGGCGTCGGCCCGGGCGCCGGTCGCCAGGCCCAGCGCGTCTAGAATAATCGACTTGCCCGCGCCGGTTTCACCGGTCAGGGCGGTCAGGCCCGGCCCGATGGCCAGGTCCAGGCTCTCGATGAGCACGACGTCGCGGATGGAAAGGCCAATCAGCATGTCGCGCAGGATCGCCGGGAATCAAGGTTTTTGAAAGAACGTTTCGAAAACAAAGGGCCGATCTGGACCGGCCTCTTGAAATCACATTCCGAGAACGCCCTTGATGCCGTTCCTCTTGGACTTGGTCTCACCGGGCGGGGCCAGGGTAGCGTCCTTGTCCTGGGTCAGGCGGTCCAGCATGTTCTTCTTGTTACCGGCCTTCAGCGGCTCGACGGCGGGCTTGAGGCCAGCGTTGTTCAGCAGCTTGTAGGCGTCGGCGTACCAGGGATCGCCCGGGAAGTTGTAGCCCAGCACCGCCCCATTGCGCTTGGCTTCGTCCAGCAGGCCCAGGGTCATGTAGCTTTCGACCAGCCGGTACAGGGCTTCGGGCGTGTGAGAGGTGGTCTGGTGGCGATCGATGACGGTGCGGAACCGCCCGATCGCGGCCAGGGTCTGCCCGTTGCGCAGGTAGTAGCGACCGATGGTCATTTCCTTACCGGCCAACTGGTCGTTGACCATGTCGATCTTCAGGCGGGCGTCTTGGGCGTATTCCGAGTTGGGATAGCGCTGAACCACGTCGCGCAGGGCGGCCAGGGCCTGTTCTGTGGCGGCTTGGTCGCGATTGACGTCGACGACCTGCTCGAAATAGCAGATCGACTTCAGATAATAGGCGTAGGAGGCGGACGGGTTGCCCGGATAAAGGCCGATGAAGCGATCGGCGTCCGAGATCGCTTCGTTGTACTGGTTGCCCTGGTAGTGGGCGTAGCCGGTCATCAGGATCGAGCGGCGCGACCATTCCGAATAGGGGTGCTGGCGCTCGACCTCGCGGAAATAGTCGACGGCCTCGTTCCAGGCGCCGCGGTCCAGGCGATTGGCGCCCGTCGAATAGAGCAGCTCCACCGGGCGCTCTTCATAGGCCAGGGTCGGCTTCTTGTGTTTGCCGGCGCAGGCGGTGACCGACAGGGCGACCAGTAGGGCGGTCGCGACGGTAGCGGCCTGGCGTCCCGAGAAATTACGAAGCACGGACTTTTCACCCTCGAAGCAAACGTGCGCTCCTGCGCCGTGCAAGGCTTCTACACCACGCCGATGCGGGCGCAAATGGAAGCCGAGCCGTGAGAAGGATACGCCCCAAGACGCATCCCCCGAGGAATCCGCCCAAACCCTAATGACATCGACTTTTTGACCAAATCAGGTCGAAGCGCGATGACCGCGCACGGAATGTCAGACGGCTTCTGCCAATTCCACCGAATGGGTCCGCAGACGCCAGGCGCGCGGATTGGCCATCAAGGCGCGTACGACCGCGTTGTTCAAGCCATGACCGGCGAGAACGCCCTCGAACCGGCCGATTATCGGCGCGCCCAGGACGTAGAGGTCACCCACCGCGTCCAGCGCCTTGTGGCGCACGAACTCGTCGGGACGACGCAGACCTTCCGGATTGAGCACCCGGTCGCCGTCGATGACCACGGCGTTTTCCATCGAGCCGCCTCGGGCCAGGCCGATGGCGCGCAGCGCTTCAACATCGCGGACGAAGCCAAAGGTGCGGCAGTCGGACAGCTCGGCGCGGAACGACTCCTCGTCGATGGTCAGGTCGACGCGCTGGCGGCCGATGGCCTTGCTGGCGAAGGCGATCTCGAAGGCGACCTCGAAACGATCAGACGGCGAGAGGCTGGCCTGCTTTTCGCCGTCCTGAACCACCACGGCGTGGAGGATCTCGATGTAGCGACGCGCGGCTTCCTGCTTGCGACGACCGGCGCGATCAAGGATCCGCATGAAGGGCTCGGACGACCCGTCCATGATCGGCACTTCCGGACCATCCAACTCGACGATGCAGTTGTCGATGGCCAGGGCGGCCAAGGCGGCCATCAGGTGCTCGATGGTGGAGACGCGCACGTCGGCGGCGTTGTTGATGACAGTGCCCAGTTGAGTCTGGCAAACGGCTTCAGGCTTAACCGGCACGCGGTTGTCGCGGTCCTGCACATCGGTGCGGACGAAGACGATCCCGGCATCGACCGGCGCGGGGCGCACGGCGACGCGGACATGCGACCCCGTATGCAGGCCCACCCCCGCGAAGATCACCGGTCCAGCGACCGTATGCTGAAAATATGCCGAAGCCGACAAAACGAGACCCTTAAAACTTGACCGACGGAGTAGCTCTTCGACCACCTCTCGCCCCGCGTACCATTTAGGGACAATGCTGCGTCGCGGCAAAGCAAGTCCTGTTTCGGTTTGTTACCTGTTTACCGAGTTGTTTTTCATGGCTTTTCTGGCCATTTCACCGCCACTTTCGCGCCGCATTGCAACGCTTGGCGCGGGGCCCGGTAAAGTTCTGCGTTAGGTGTGGCCTAGGGAGCACGCTCTCGCTAGGCTTCCGCGACCTTCCGGCGCCATAGCCTCGTGGATACTGCTTCGATGACAAAGACCTTGCGTACAGCCGCCTCGGCCCTCGCCCTTTCGCTCGCGGCCTTCGCGGTCGCGCCGGCCGCCTTGGCCCAGGCCCGGGGCTTCACCGCCAAGGACATGGTCAACCTTGAACGGATCAGCGACCCGCGGGTGTCGCCGGACGGCCACTATGTCCTCTACAGCGTGCGGACGATGGACTACGCGGCCAACAAGGCGTCGATGTCGCTGTGGATCGCCGACCTGAAGGCGCGCATGGCCCCGCGTCGGCTGGCTATCTCCGACGGCGGCGTCTCCAGCGGGCGTTGGTCGCCGGACGGCAAGGCGATCTATTTCGTCTCGGGACGGACAGACGGCCTCGACCAAGTTTATCGCACCGATCTGGCGGCCGAAGCCGCGACCCAGGTGACCAAGGCCCCGTTCGACGTTGGCGTGTTCAAGATCGCGCCCGACGGCAAGAGCTTGGTCATTTCGCAGGCCGTGTTCCCCGACTGCGACACATTGGACTGCACCAAGGACAAGCTTGCGGCCAAGGGCGCGGCCAAGACCACCGGCGTGGTCTACGACAAGCTGTTCATCCGTCACTGGGACACCTGGGCGGACGGTCTTCAAAACCATCTCTATGCCCTGAAGCTCGACGACCAGGGCCTAGTGAGCGGCGCGCCCGTCGCCCTGATGAACGGCTTCAACGGCGATACGCCCACCAAGCCTTTCGGCGGCGACGAGGACTTCAACATCACGCCCGACGGCAAGTCGGTGGTGTTCTCGGCCAAGCTCGCCGATCGCGAGGAGGCGTGGAGCACCAATTATGACCTGTGGCGGGCGCCGCTGACTGGCGCCTCGGCTCCGATCAATGAAACCGAAGCCAATGAGGCGATGGATTCCCAGCCCACCGCCTCACCGGACGGCAAGACGACGGCTTGGCTGGCCATGAAGCGTCCAGGGTTCGAGGCCGATCGCATGGCGATCATGGTTCGTGAAGGCGACAAGGTTCGCGAGATGAGCCCGACCTGGGATCGCTCGGCACAGTCGATCACCTGGAGCGCGGACGGCAAGACGATCTACACGACCGCCGAGGACGTGGGTCAGACCAGGCTGTTCGCCGTCGACGTGAAGTCCGGCAGGGTCATGGCCCTGACCGGCGAGGGCCATGTCAGCGCCTTCGGCCTTGGTGGCGGCACGCTGGTCTACGCCCAGGACGAGCTGAAGGGTCCAGCCCAGCTCTACGCGATCTCGACCACCAAGAAGGGCGAGGCGCCGATCAAGCTGACCAACAACAACGCCGAGGCCCTGGCCGGCGTGGCCATGGGCGAGACCGAGCA
>JACMOF010000187.1 GCA_014378155.1 Caulobacter sp.
ACGGTGGTGTTCTCCATCTCGTCATTGTAGCAGCCGACAATGGCCTCAAGCCCGGCCTTGGAGGCGGCGTAGCCGCCCCAGAACGCTCGGTGGGTGCGCGCGACGCTGCTGGTGATGAAGATCGCGCGACCGGCGTCGGCGCGGCGCAGCAGCGGGTCCATGGCCCGGATCAGCCGCCAGTTGGCCGTCAGGTTGGTAGCCAGGATCATGTCCCAGCCCTTGGGGTCGAGATGACCGACCGGGGTCAGTGCGCCCAACACGCCGGCGGCGCCGACCAGGATGTCGAGCTTGCCAAAGCGCGCGTTGAGGGCGTCGGCCAGTTGGTCCAGACCGTCCGCCTCGCGCAGGTCCAGCGGAACCAGGGTGGCGTGCTGACCGGTGGCGGCGAAGATCGTGTCGTCCAGGGCTTCCAGCGCGCCCTGGGTGCGGCCGAGCGCGATCACGTGGGCCCCGGCCTCGGCCAGGCCGATGGCGATGGCCTCGCCGATGCCGCGGGTGGCGCCGGTGACGAGGGCGATGCGGCCGGCCAGCGGCGTTGCGGAGTCGGAAGTCATGGGCGGGTTCTAGTGGCTAACGAACGGGATGCAAACGGCATCGGTGCCCCAATATCGTCATCCCCCGCTTTATGCGGGGGACCCAAGCGGAGGTGGCCGATGCGGCTTGGGTCCCCCGAACCCGTCGGGGGATGACGTGATTTAAATGTCGTCCGCCGGTCGCGCGCCGTAGCGCTGGGCGATCACCGAGCAGGCCATCAACTGGAGCTGATGGAACAGCATCAGAGGCAGAACGAGAATACCGGCCGTGGCGCCGGGGAACAGGATGCCCGCCATCGGTACGCCGCTGGCCAGGCTCTTCTTGGAGCCGCAGAACACGATGGCCACCTCGTCGGCCTTGGAGAAGCCCAGGGCCCGCGCGCCGAACACCGTGGCGGCCAGGACGATCGCCAGCAGCACCGCGCAGGCGGCCAGCAGCAGGAACAGCTCCGGGATCGACACGATCTTCCAGATGCCGCCGACCACGGCGGCGCTGAACGCCGAATAGACGACCATGAGGATCGAGCCGCGATCCACCTTGCCGACGATGGCCTTGTGCCGCTCGATCCATGGGCCGACCCAGGGGCGCAGAAGCTGGCCGACCACGAAGGGCAACAGCAATTGGACGACGATCGACAGGATGGAGTCGAGACCGCCGCCGGTGTCGCCATGAGCGTGCATCAGCAGGGCCACCAGCACCGGGGTCAGGAAGATGCCAAGAAGGTTCGAGGCCGAGGCCGACCAGACGGCGGCGGCGACATTGCCTCGGGCGATCGAGGTGAAGGCGATCGACGACTGCACGGTCGAGGGCAGGCAGCACAGGAATAACATGCCGGTCGAGAGGGTGGGGGACAGCACGCCCGACCTGGCGATCAACAGGCCCAGGAGCGGGAACAGCACGAAGGTGAAGGCCAGGATCAGCAGGTGCAGCCGCCAGTGGGTCATGCCCGCCACCACAGCCTCGCGCGACAGCTTGGCGCCGTGCAGGAAGAACAGCAGGGCGATGGCGATCTTGACGATCCAGCCCAGGATCACGGCCAATTCGCCGCGCACCGGAATGATCGAGGCCAGGATCACCATGCTGACCAGCAGCAGGATGTAGGGGTCGATCTTCAGCTTGGCGAGGAGGTCTTTGAACAAGCGCAGCATCCTAGCGGCGACGCCCCGCGTCCTTCGAGGCCGCTGCGCGGCGCCTCAGGATGAGGCATTCAAGATTTGGCTCAACGTTCCTCGTCCTGAGGTGCGAGCCATCGGCGAGCCTCGAAGGACGCAGGGCCTAGGCGCTGACCAGAAGCGACAACTGACGGTCAACCTGGTCGTTGCGGCCCTCGGCGATCTCGCGGTCGGTCAGGCGCGTGGGATAGTCGCCGGTGAAATAGTGGTCGGTGAACTGCGGGCGGGCGGGGTCACGAGGACCGGCCTCCAGCGCTTGATAAAGGCCATCGACCGACAGGAAGCCGAGGCTGTCCACTTCCAGGAACCGGGCCATCTCTTCCAGCGACTTGTTGGCCGCCAGCAGTTGGTCGCGCTCGGGCATGTCGATGCCATAGAAGTCAGGCCACTTGATTGGCGGGCTGGCCGAGCGGAGGTGGACCTCCTTTGCGCCGGCCTCGCGGACCATGCGGACGATCTTCAGCGAGGTCGTGCCGCGCACGATCGAGTCGTCGATCAGGATCACGCGCTTGCCTTCCAGCACGGCGCGGTTGGGGCTGTGCTTCATGCGCACGCCCAGTTCGCGCACGCCCTGGGTGGGCTGGATGAAGGTGCGGCCCACATAGTGGTTGCGGATGATGCCCAAGTCGAATGGCAATCCGCTCTGCTGGGCGTAGCCGATGGCGGCGGGCACGCCGCTGTCGGGCACCGGCACCACGACGTCGGCCTCGATGCCGGTCTCGATGGCCAGGCGCTGGCCCATGCGCTTGCGCACGTCATAGACCGAGCGACCGTTGACCACGCTGTCGGGGCGGGCGAAATAGACATATTCGAACACGCAGGGGCGAGCTGGCAGGCTGTTGAACGGCTTGGTCGACTTCACCCCGGTCTCGGAGATGACCACCATCTCGCCGTGCTCGACGTCGCGCACGAAACGGGCGCCGATCATGTCGAGGGCGCAGGTCTCGGAGGCCAGAACCGGCTTGCCGTCCAGATCGCCCAGCACCAGCGGGCGGATGCCCAGCGGGTCGCGCACGCCGATCATCTTCTTGTTGGTGATGGCGACCAGAGCATAACCGCCCTCGATCTGGGCGACGGCGTCGATGAAGCGATCCACGATGCGAGCCTTCCGCGAGCGGGCAATCAGGTGGAGGATCACCTCGCTATCGCTGGTCGACTGGAAGATGGCGCCTTCCTGCACCAGCCGCTCGCGCAGGGTCAGGAAGTTGGTCAGGTTGCCGTTGTGGGCGATGGCCACGCCGCCGGTCTCGAGATCGGCGAACATTGGCTGGACATTGCGGATGCCGCTGCCGCCGGCCGTGGAATAGCGGGTATGGCCGATGGCCATACTTCCTGGCAGACGCTCCACCAGGTCATTGCCGGTAAAGGCGTCGCCCACATGGCCCATATGCCGTTCGGTGTGGAAGCGCTGGCCGTCGAAGGCGGCGATGCCGCAGGCTTCCTGGCCGCGATGCTGCAGGGCGTGCAGTCCCAGGGCGGTGATGGCGGCGGCGTCGCGAACGCCATAAACGCCAAAAACCCCGCATTCGAGACGCAGGGTGTCGTCCTCCGGGTCACGCCAAGGGGCGGAGGAAAAGCGGTCGGTCGACTGGCCGAAAGACGTCATCGCGATTTCTCCACCAGCTCGTCGACGGAGCGACGCTGGGTTCTATCATAGCCTGGTTCGCCCGGCTTGGGTTCGGACGGTTTGTCGCTGGCGCCATCATGGACGGCGTCCTCGATGGCGGGCGCCAGTTTTCCGGCAAGGCCGGCGCCCTTGGGGGCAAAGACCTTCAGCACCTTGGCGCTGGCCGTAGATAGGGGGTAGAGCGCCGATTTCGAGACCCAGGCGGGAATGCGGTCGGGCGGTGTGGCCATGTTAAACACCAGATTGAACACCCCCAGCACCACCAGGCCCCGGATCAGGCCGAACGCCATGCCCATCAGCCGGTCCAGGGTTCCCAGCGCGCCGTCGGCGTGCAGCGTCCGGCTGATCGAGGCGCCCAACAGCCGAAGCAGGATGAAGGCGATGACGAAGGTGACCAGGATGGCGGCCGCCGTGGCCGCCCAGTCGGGGTCCATCAGGCCACGAAACAGCGGTCCGGTGGTCCGCAGCCCCAGCAGGGCGACCAGCGCGGCGATGATGAACGACAGGGCCGAGGTCAGCTCGCGGGAGGCGCCGCGCGCGAAGCCCACGATGGCCGAGACCAGCAGGATCAGGCCGAAGATGATGTCGAAAGGCGTCACGTCAGCTGACCCCAGATTTCGTCGCCGATCCGCCGCACCGCGTCGGCCAGTCGCGACACGCCGGCCACCGGCAGGGCGCCGCCGCCTTCGGGCAGGCCCGACAACGGACCCAGGGCTCGACCAAAGCCGAGTTTCGCGGCTTCTTTCAAACGCGTCTCCATACGGCTCACGGGCCGCACCTCACCGGAAAGACTGACCTCGCCGAACACGACGCAGTCCTGCGGCAGGGCGATGTCCAGGGCCGAGGAGGCCAGGGCCGCCGCCGCCGCCAGGTCCGCCGCGGGCTCGGTGATCCGCAAGCCCCCAGCGACGTTCAGATAGACGTCCTTGTTGCCAAAACCAAGGCCGCATCGGCTTTCTAGCACGGCCAGCACCATGGCCAGGCGCCCGGAATCCCATCCGACCACGGCGCGGCGCGGTGTTCCGTACGCGGAGGGCGCGACCAGGGCCTGGAACTCCACCAGCACGGGCCGCGAGCCCTCGATGCCGGCGAATACCGCCGCCCCCGCCGCCCGCTCGCCGCCCTCGTTAAGGAACAGGGCCGAGGGGTTCTTGACCTCGCGCAGCCCCGAATCGCCCATCTCGAACACGCCGATCTCGTCGGTGGCCCCGAACCGGTTCTTGGCCCCGCGCAGGATGCGGAACGGATAGCCGCGCTCGCCCTCGAAGCTGAGCACCGCGTCGACCAGATGCTCGACCACGCGCGGCCCGGCGATCTGGCCGTCCTTGGTGACGTGGCCGACCAGCAGGATGGCCACGCCCTTCTTCTTGGCCAGGCGCACCAGTTCCTGGGCGCAGGCCCGCACCTGGGTCACCGTGCCGGGACCGGCCTCGTGGGCGTCGCTCCACATGGTCTGGATCGAGTCGATGACCACCAGGTCGAAATTGTCGCGCTTCAGCCCGTCGAGGATGTCACGCAGGCTGCTCTCGGCGGCGAGCTTCACATCGGCATGGGCCAGGCCCATGCGCTCGGCGCGGCCCCGGATCTGGGCCACGGCCTCTTCGCCGGAGATATAGGCGCAGGACGCGCCGCGCATCGAGGCCTTGGCCACCACCTCCAGCAACAGGGTGGACTTCCCCACTCCGGGGTCGCCGCCGATCAGGATGGCCGAGCCCGGCACCACGCCGCCGCCGCACACCCTGTCGAACTCGTCGACCCCGGTGATGATGCGGGGTGGGGCGGGGGTGTCGCTTTCCAGGCCGGTGAACTGCAAACCGCGCGCGCGGCTGGCCTTGGTGACCGACAAGGCCCCTGGGGCGCGAGCGCCGGTTTCCTCGACTAGAGTGTTCCAGCCCTGACAGGCCGAGCATTGCCCCGACCACTTGGTCGTGACCGCGCCGCAGGACTGGCAGGCATAGACGGCGCCGTCTCGGGCCATGGGGTCTCCTGATTCGCGAGTGACTGGAGAGTACAGGGTGCCGGGGCGATGCGCCAAAGCCGGACGTGGGATGGGCGTCCGTCCGAGCGGGGAAGAATTGGCTCCGACCACCACACCGACCTTGTATGTTCGGCGGTAGATGTTCGGATTCGGGGGAAACGCACGATGTCAGCTGCTGAACACGGCGCCGGTTCGTTCAACCTTTTCGGCCGCTTGGCGAATTTGTTGCGATCTCCTTCGGCCGAATGGGATCAGATCGACCAAGAGCCAACCAGACTTGGCTATCTCAATCTTGGCTATGTAGGACTTGTCGCCGCGATCCCATCGGCGGCCAAGTTGGTCCTCATCCAGCTCTTCGGCCACGGGTTCTTGCCCTTAAAACCGATGATCGCCGGCGCGGCCGTTCAGTATGCGCTGACCTTGTTGTCCGTTTTTGCTCTCGCCTTGGTCATCAATGGTGTGGCTCCCAGCTTCGACGGGCGACGCGATTTCGTTCGGGCTCTGAAGGTCGCTGCCTACGCATGTACACCTGGCTGGCTGTTTGGCTTGCTGGGCGTGTTTCCATTGCTGGGGATCGTGGGCGTTCTGGCGAACCTCTACGGCGTGTACTTATTATTTGTTGGCCTGCCCAAGCTGATGAAGTCGGCCGAGCAGAAGGCGTTCGGCTACATGGCCGTCACAACGATTTGTTCGGCCGTTTTGTTCGTCGCGACCGGTACAGCGACGAACCTGACGACAGGCTGGGTCGCCTTTCATCGCGACGACTTCATGAGAAGCGCGCCGAAATCCATTCGAAACGACGAAAAGGCCGCTGACATGGTTCAGGCGATGAAGGAGCTGCAGGCACAAGCGGTTGCGGACGCCAATGCCCAAGCCGAACGAGCACCGGTGAAGGGGCTGGGCGCTCTGCTGCCGCTTGAT
>JACMOF010000188.1 GCA_014378155.1 Caulobacter sp.
ACAGGGCCGTCAGCATCAGGTCGATGGTGTCGTTCTGGCCGACCACGGCCTTGGCCGTCTCGGCTCGGATCTTGCCGGCGAGCGCCTGCACCTCAGCGACGTTCACGGGTCATCTCCAGTCTCCACTGATACCATTTGGCGGCGACCTTCATCAGGTCGCTGGGGGAACGGACCGCCCGGGTCTCGTTATCCAGGCTCGAGACGCTGTCGGTCGCGGCGAAGCGCGACCCCTGGCGGTCCAGAAAGTCGGTGAGGGCCTGGCCGCTCAGGCGCGAGCCGCCCATGGCGCGAACGGCGGCGGCCCGCTGCAGCTCGGCATAGCGCGGGGCCATGGCCGGCTCCCGCTTGGCCATCCGGATCAGGCCTGCGGAATTGTCGATGAGGGCGCCATTGCCCAGGGCCAGGGCCCGCTCGCCGCGCCGGACGGCGCGGAACCGGGCGGCGGCGTGCAGCCCCATCAACAGGGCGGCGGCCACCAGGCACAGGGTCGCGCCGACCAGCGGCGGCTCGAACGCCAGCTTGAGCGCGGTGCGCGAGCGGGTGAAGCCGTTCAGCGTTACGTCGAAGGCCATCGAGCCCTGAGGTTTGCGCAGGGTGTCCAGGATCGCCACGCCGCTGCGAGCGGTGCGGATATCCTTCATGCCCATGGTGTTGAGCAGGTCCGGATCGGCCAGAAAATAGGTGTCGGTCGGCAGACGCCGGGCCAGGATGGCGCGGCCCTGGGCGTCGACGATCACGGGCTGAAGGCCGGGACCAGAGACGGCGCGGAGATCCCGGATCGGCCCTGTCTCCAGCACAAGGCCCTCCGCCACCGTGCCCGCCACCCCGACCAGCCGGGCGTTAGCGAGCCCTTTTCGCGCCGCGAGCGCGGCCTTGGGAATGCCGACCACCTTCAGCGCGTCGGCCATGATGGCGTCCGGCGCCAGGTCCAAGGCGCCCACCCAGCCCGGATGACGGGGATCCGGCGGCGCGCCCCACTTGGGCAAGACGACCAGGGTGCGGGACGACAGCTGGGCCTTCTGATAGGCGTCGCGCGAACCGCCCATATTGGGCGTGAACACGACCAGGGACGGCTCCTCGCCGCTCAGATTCCGGCGGCTGACAATCACCGGATCCCCTCGCGCGCGCAGCAGCTGGACCAAGCCGGCATAGCCTACCGCCGATTTTGACAGCGCATGGCCCTGGCCGTTGTCACCCGACTGCAGATCCGGCGCATAGGTCGACAGCACCACGAAGGCCGAGAAGGCGAACACCCCGGCCAGGATCATACCCAGCACCACCTTGGGCGAGAATAGCACGCCACCGTCCGCCGCGATGGGCCCCTCCAGGCTCGCGTCGCTCATCGCCAGGCCTCCGCGAAGGCAAAGCCCTCATAGGCCTTGCGGCAGGCCGCGAACCCGTCGGCCCCGACCGGCCGACCGCCAAAGAAGCTCTGTTCGACCACGCGGGCGATCTGGCTGAAGGTGCGGCGCACCGCTTGGGGCACGCCGTCCAATCCGGCGATGTCGCGACTGGTCAAGGCGGGCCGGATCAGGTCCGGGCGCTTGGCCTCGATGTCCTCGATGCTGCGAAACAGGATCAGGTGGACGGCCTCGGCGAAGCGGCCGGCGGCGGCCAGGCGATCGGCGTCCTCCAGCAGGGTGCGGGCCTTGGCGATGCTGGGCCTCCAGTCCTCGGCGCCGAGGACTGGCCCCTTGCCGGGCTTGAGCGACGGCCAGCGGGTGGCGATTAGCTCCCGCGCCAGGAAGAACAGGATTACAGCCGCCCCGACGATCAGCAGGCCCCAGAAAACATAGACCAGAGCGGGCGCGACCGCCGCCAGGAACTCGCCGACGGCGGCCATCCATTCGGGCACGTGCGGCGGCTTCACGAGGGTCGGAGAAAACTGCAGGTCTCTGTTGTGCAGCAACGCGGCGTGGGCGCGCGCGAAGTCGTCGGGCGCATGCTGCGAGACAGGCGCGGATACGCCCTGCGAAACCCCTGCCCCCGCCGCCAAACGCCTACTCCCGACTGCCCCACAGCTAGTGCTAGACGATTCAACTTTCGGTGTCGCCACGAACTGCGCTGTACGGAGATTTTCGCACGTTTTGCCGGCAACGCGATTCGGCGCCCCGACCTGCGTCGCACAGGCCTTCAACGGGCCTGACACCCGGAAACAATCAGGAGGCGGCGCGCCGGCCAGGCCGCCGTCGCCCGCGAGCGCTCCGCCCAGGCGGCAACTTTAGCCAATCATTTCAAGCAGATTTTGGTAGGCCGGGTGGGGTTCGAACCCACGACCATTCGATTAAAAGTCGAATGCTCTACCACTGAGCTACCGGCCCGCATCGACGCGGCGGG
>JACMOF010000189.1 GCA_014378155.1 Caulobacter sp.
GCGCCCTGATCGCCCTCTATGAGCACAAGACCTTCGTCGAGGGGGTGATCTGGGGGATCAACAGCTTCGACCAGTGGGGCGTCGAGCTGGGCAAGGTGAGGGCCGGCCGCATCCTGCCGGAGCTGGAGAGCGGAGCGGCGGGGAGCCACGATCCGTCGACGACGGCGCTGATCGCGCGGCTGAAGGGCTGAGCCCCGCCCCCTAGACCGCTCATCCCGGCGAATGCCGGGACCCAGGTGGATGAACTCAGACTGGGTTCCACGAGCGCGGCGCCCATCCCGTCAGCCACACCGCTTTGGGATCTGGGTCCCGGCATTCGCCGGTATGAGCGGTCTAGGGGGCGGGGCTCAGCCCTTCAGCCGCGCGATCAGCGCCGTGGTCGAGGGATCGTGCTCACCCACCGCCCCGCTCTCCAGCTCCGGCAGGATGCGGCCGGCCATCACCTTGCCCAGCTCGACGCCCCACTGGTCGAAGCTGTTGATCCCCCAGATCACCCCCTCGACGAAGGTCTTGTGCTCATAGAGGGCGATCAGGGCGCCGAAGGTCTGGGGCGTCAGGCGCTCCAGCACCACCATGGTGGACGGCCGGTTGCCGGCGAAGGTGCGCTGCGGGGCCAGGGTGGCGATCTGCGCTTCGGGCACGCCCTTGGCCACGAGCTCGGCCCGGACGTCGGCCTCGGTGCG
This sequence comes from Caulobacter sp., assembly GCA_014378155.1. Taxonomy (GTDB): domain Bacteria; phylum Pseudomonadota; class Alphaproteobacteria; order Caulobacterales; family Caulobacteraceae; genus Caulobacter. The sequence continues at coordinate 684 of JACMOF010000189.1, forward strand.
GCCCACCATCAGGGATTCGGCCTGGGCCAGCAGGTTGGACAGCAGCTTGGCGTGCATGCCCGCCGGGCCCTCGTCGGAGGCGGCGATCCCGATGAATTCCAGCGGCGTGATGTCGGTCCCCTGGTGCATGCACTGGAAATAGGCGTGCTGGACATTGGTCCCCTCGTCGCCGAACACCACGGTGGCCGTGCCGCGCTTGACCAGCAGGCCGTCAGGACCGACCGACTTGCCGTTGCTCTCCATCTCCAGCTGCTGGAGGAACGAGGCCAGGCGGCGCAGGCGGTGCGAATAGGGCACGACCGAGCGGGCCCGGCGGTCCAGGCCATTGCGGTTGAAGATCTGGGCCAGGGCGATCAGCACCGGGGCGTTGTTCTCCAGCGGGGCGCTGGCGAAATGGGCGTCCATGGCGGCGGCGCCGGCCAGAAAGCCCTCGAAGGCCTCCCAGCCGCAGGCCACGGCCACCGACAGGCTGACCGACGACCACAGCGAATAGCGGCCGCCGACCCAGTCCCAGAAGCCGAACACCCGGTCATCGGCGATCCCGAAGGCGGCGGTCTTGTCCAGGGCGGTGGAGATCGCCGCCAGGTGGGCGTTGGCGCCCTCCTCCCCGAGGGCGTCGGCCAGCCAGGTCCGCGCGGCGGTGGCGTTGGACAGGGTCTCCTGGGTGGTGAAGGTCTTGGAGACCACGATCACCAGGGTCTCGCTGGGGTCGAGGTCGGCCGTGGTCAGGGCGAACTCGGCGCCGTCCACATTGGCCACGAAGCGCAGGTCGATGGCGGGCTTGATGGGCCGCAGGGCGTCCCACAGCAGGCGGGGGCCAAGGTCGCTGCCGCCGATGCCGATGTGCAGTATGGCCTTGAACGGCTTGCCGGTCGCGCCCTTGATCTGGCCCGAGCGCACGGCCTCGGCGAAGGCCTTCATCCGTTGGCGGACGGCCTCGACCTCGCCCATCACCGACTGGCCGGCGACCGAGAAGGTCGCGTCCTTGTCGGCCCGCAGGGCGGTGGGCAGCACCGCGCGGCCCTCGGAGCCGTTGATCGCTTCGCCGCCAAACATCCGGGCCCGGGCGCCCTCGACATCGGCCGCATGGGCGAGGTCGAGCGCCGCCTCGAGGCCGGCCTCGTCCCAGGCTTGCTTGGAGAGGTCGATGTGCAGACCGGCGACGTCCAGGGTCAGGGTCTCGAGCCTTCCGGGCTCGGCGTCGAACATCAGGACGATACGCTTTTCGCCGGCGGCCTGGGCTGCGTCTTCCAGGCGGGTCCAGGCGGCGTCGAGATCGGCCATGCGGCGGTCCTTTTTCGTGAACGTGGTAAATCGGCGTTTACCTGGCCGGGCTTATCAAACCGATACCGCCGCGTCATGAAAGCCCATGACGTTTTTCGCGGGGAGCACCCCATGTCCTGTGACGCCGTCGCCTTTTCCGCCATGTTGTGGTTGGCATCGTTCAGTCCCGACGCCCAAGTCAGCACAGGGCCGGGGGCGGTTCCAGCCCTGGTCCAGCCGGCGCCCGCCCCGGCCTCGGTGGCCGCCGAGCCGCTGTTCGCCGACATCATCCGGCGTGCGGGCGGGTTGAAGGCGCGGACCGAGGCCTATCGCACGGCCTTGCCGACCGAGGCGGCCGGGCCGGCTGTGACCCTGAAGGGCTTCGACGTCTTCAGCGCCGCGATCGGCGAGCTATCGGCCCAGGACATGAAGGGCCACGTCACCCTGAAGGAACGCGGCGCGGTCGATGACCTCAAATGCATCCTGCGCGGCATCAGCCAGGACCTGCCCGGCAAGCTGCAGGCGGTCGGCGCCGCCACCACCGTCAAGGATCAGGACCAGGCCCTGCGCGACATGGTCTATCTGCTCAACGACAATGTCGAAGTCATCACCGCCCCGCCCCAGCCGGCGGCCTAGAGCATTTCCCGACCTGACTCCGTCAAGCCGTGAGCTCTAATCTTCTGTTTTGACACATTTTTCTTCACGCGAACCGGAACCACTTCGCTCGAAAAATGCTCTAGCCCTTCGCCGCCGTCTCGATCGCCTCGACGACCAGCCCCTCGGTCAGCAGTTGCGGCAGCACCACCGGCGGCCCGCCGCTCTTGGGATAGACCAGGTACAGCGGCACGCCCGCTCGGCCGTGCTCGGCCAAGGCGGCGGCGATGACGGCGTCGCGCTTGGTCCAGTCGGCCTTCAGATAGACCGCGTCCGCCGCCTTGAAGGCGTCGACGACGCGCTGGCCCTTCAGGGCCGTGCCCTCATTGACCTTGCAGGTCACGCACCAGTCGGCGGTGAAATCGACCATCACCACCTTGCCCTTGGCTTGTAGGGCGGCGACCTTTTCGGGGCTCCACACCTCGGCGGCCAGGCCGGGACCGGCCGGCGCGCTCGCCGCATCGGCCACCGGCGCCGAGGCCGGGGTGGCGCGGACGGCGGCGATCACCAGAGCAACCACCGCGACCAGCGACAGGGCCGCGATCCCGAACGGGACGACCGCGCCCTTGCCCTCGATCCGGCGGGCTTGGGCCAGGCCATACAGCCAGGCGGCGAAGGCGGTGAGCACGGCGGCGGCCAGGATCAAGGCTAGCGGGATCGACCCCGTCTGCTGGCTGAACACCCAGGCCAGCCAGGCGGCCGTCGCGTACATCGGGAAGGCCAGGCCCTTCTTCAGCACGTCCATCCAGGGGCCCGGGCGCGGCAGGCGGGCCAGCAGGCCGGGGATGAAGGCCAGCAATACGAACGGCGCGGCGAAACCCAGGGCCAGCCCCAGGAACACCGCCAGCGACAGCAGCGGCGGCTGGGTCAGGGCGTAGCCCAGGGCCCCGGCCATGAAGGGCGCGGTGCAGGGGGCGGCCACGACCACGGCCAGGGCGCCGGTCAGGAACGAGCCGCCAATCCCGTCGGCGCTGGAACCCGAGGCCACGCCTTGCACGGACGCGCCCACCTCGAACACGCCCGACATGTTCAGCGCCACCAGCAGCATCAGCAGCGACAGGGCCGCGACCACGGCCGGCGACTGCAGCTGGAAGCCCCAGCCCACCGCCGCCCCGCCGGCCCGCACCGCCATCAAGGCGCCGGCCAGGACCAGGAAGGTCACGACCACCCCGGCCAGGAAGGCCAGGCCCTGGACACGGGTCTTGCCGGCGTCATGGGCATGGGCGGTCAGGCTGGCGGCCTTCATCGACAGGATCGGGAAGACGCACGGCATCAGGTTGAGGATCAGCCCGCCCAGGAAGGCGAAGGCCACGGCCAGGGGCAGGCCCAGGCTGGCGCCCGACGGCGATCCGGTCTTGGCGACGGCGGCCGGCGCGCCCAGGCCGCCGGCGTCGGCTGGGATCGCGCCGGGCGTCGCGGTGATCTCGTACGAGGCCCCGCCCACGGCCAGTACGCCGGCCAGTTCGGTTGGCGGCGTGCCTTGGGTGAAATCATAGCCGGGCGTCAGCGACAGGGTCAGGCCCTCAGGGCCGCGCTCGATACCCTGCTCTGGCGGGTGCTCGATGACCTTGCCGGAATAGGGATAGAAATAGGCCCCGGCGACGTCGGCTCCCTTGAGCGGCGCGCCGGTCACGGCCAGTTTCAAGAGCTTGCCCTGCAGGCTGAACACCGCCTTCAGGCCGGCTGGCTTGGGGGCCTTGGCCAGGGTCTCGGCGACCTTGGCGCCCCATTTCGGATCCGTGGCGGGCATGCCGGCCACGACCGGCAGGGTCAGGGTGACGACAGCGTCCTCGGGCACGCAGACCTGTTCGCAGACCAGGAAGGCGACGGCGGCCTTCAGGGTGATGACCGAGCCGACGCGGGCGTCGGCGGGCACGGTGATCGGCACGGGCAGCAGCACCTCGCCGGTATAGGCATAGTCGAGCAGCGGCCCGACCCGGCTCTTCTCCGGCGTGGGCCAGACGATGTCGCCCGCCGTCCAGCCTGGCGGCAGGGTCCAGACGATCTTGGTGGCGTCTCCAGCGTCGCCGGGATTGCGCCAATAGGTGTGCCAGCCGGGAATGATCTTCTGGCGCAGGGCCACATAGAAAGTCCCGCCCGGCGCGGCGCCGGCCTCCTGGGAAACCAGCTCGACCTCGATGTGACCCGACTGCACCGGCTGGGCGACGGCCTGCCCTGTCAGGAGGGGCGCGCCAAGGAGCATCGCGACGAGCAGCACGGGGAGAGCGGAGAGCAGCTTTTGAAGGCGCATGAACGGGTTCCGGGCGCGGCCAGACGGGGTGGCAATTGGGGGCGGATGACACATGACCCCTCCGCGCGCTCTCGACAATGGTCAAGCCGTCGTGATCAGGTCAAAGATCAGCCTTGCCAGGAGTGACTCGCCCATGCCCGCGGCCTTCGACGACATCGAGATCGGTCAAGTGGTCTCGCTGGGGACCACCGTCGTCGACGCCAAATCGCTGGAACAGTTCTGCGCCGCCTTCCAGCCCGGCTGGCCGGCGGCCAGCGGCGCGCCCGACACCATGGTCTTCGCCATCTGGTCCAAGCTCGACGCCGAGGCCACCGCGATGTGGCCGCAAACCAAGCGGGTCGGCGTCGACGCCCTGCGCTGGCTGCGCAATCCGCCGGCCGGCGAGCTGCTGCGCGGCCGGATGACCGTGATGGGCAAGGACCCGGTCGGCGAGGGCAAGGGCATCGTCATCGCCCAGCACGACCTGCTCGACGAGGCGGGACGGCTAGTCTTCTCGTGCCTGACCCGCAGCATCTTCGCCCGGTGAACGAAAAAGGCGGCGGACCCTTCCGGATCCGCCTCCCTTCCGACGCCGTAAGGCATGAAGCCTAGTTCAGCACGCCAGCGCCTTGCTGCTGGCGGGTCATGGCCAGCGCGACCAGGCGGTCCCAGCCGATCAGCGACACCAGGTGGGCGTAGATCTGCGCCAAGGCGCCGCTGGTCTGCAGTTCCTTGATCTTGTCGGCCGGCATGGCGTTCAGCTTCTCTTCCGAGACGCCGAAATACTCGGCCACGACCTGCGGCTCGCCCGCCACGCCGTTGGCGTCCTGCGGGGTGAAGAAGGCC
>JACMOF010000190.1 GCA_014378155.1 Caulobacter sp.
AGCGGCCAGGTGGGGGCAAGTGTGTGTGGTCTAACGCCCCTTACGCGGCCCTTACGCCGCCGCCACGAACCCGAATGGATCGCTTACGCCCTCCAGAGCGACAACGGCGGCGTCAAGTCCTCGCGCCCGGAGCCCTCCCATGGCCCTCTCGCCCCGTCACAAGTTCGTCTCGCTGCTGCTGGCCTTGGCCGGCATAGGCGGGTTTGTCTTGCTGCTCGCCCTGGCCGCCCACCACCCCGCCGCCGCGCCCATCCTGCGTATCCTCGCCTTGCTGTGGCTGATCGCCGCCGGCGCGTCCAAGCTGGTCTTCGACCTGACCGAGAGCGCGGGGCCGCCGTCCCCCCACCGTCCGCGAACCCCACAGCGCTAGACTCCCCGTCCCCCACCTGCTAAACGCCGCGCCTCGCGCCAGGACTTGCGTCTCGGGGCGTGCTTGCCGTTATCGGCAGGCTTAAATCCGTGGGAGGGCCGCCAGCCCGGACCACGGCCACACAGCGAAGGCCGCTAAACCCGGCTTTCTTGAGAGGATACAATGGCTAAGAAGATCCTGGGCTATATCAAGCTCCAGGTGAAGGCCGGCTCCGCCACGCCTTCACCGCCCATCGGCCCCGCACTGGGCCAGCGCGGCGTCAACATCATGGGCTTCTGCAAGGAGTTCAACGCGCGCACCGAGAACGTCGAAAAGGGCACCCCCCTGCCGACCGTGATCACCGTGTACCAAGACAAGTCGTTCACCTTCGTCACCAAGACGCCCCCGGCGACGCACTACCTGAAGCAGATCACCGGCCTGAAGTCCGGCGCGAAGCTGACCGGTCGCGAAACCGTCGGTGAAGTCACGCGCAGCCAGCTGCGCGAGATCGCCGGAAAGAAGATGAAGGACCTGAACGCCAACGACATCGAGGCCGCGGCCAAGATCATCGAAGGCTCCGCCAAGGCCATGGGCCTTAAGATCGTGGAGGCCTAGACCATGGCCAAGCAACCCAAGCGCATCCAGGCCTGGACCGGCGATCGCGAAGCCGCGCATGCCGTCGCCGAAGCCATCGCCCTCGTGAAGGCCAACGCCAACGCCAAGTTCGACGAGTCGGTCGAACTCTCGATCAATCTCGGCGTCGATCCGCGCCACGCCGACCAACAGGTCCGCGGCGTCGTCAACCTGCCGTCGGGCACCGGCCGCGACGTTCGCGTCGCCGTTTTCGCCAAGGACGCCAAGGCGGCCGAAGCCACCGCGGCGGGCGCTGAACACGTCGGCGCCGAAGACCTGTACGAAAAGATCGTCGGCGGCTTCATGGATTTCGATCGCGTCATCGCGACCCCGGACATGATGGCCCTAGTCGGTCGCCTCGGTAAGGTGCTGGGCCCGCGCGGCCTGATGCCCAACCCGAAGGTCGGCACCGTGACCCCGAACGTGGGTCAAGCCGTGAAGGACGCCAAGGGCGGCGCCGTCGAGTTCCGCGTCGAGAAGGCGGGCATCGTCCACGCCGGCATCGGCAAGGTGTCGTTCACCGACGAAGCCCTGCTGATCAACGTCAAGGCGATGGTCGACGCTCTGGTCAAGGCCAAGCCGGCCGGCGCCAAGGGCATCTATGTGAAGCGTATCGGCCTGTCCTCGACGATGGGTCCGGGCTTCAAGATCGACGCCGCTTCGGTCAACGCCTAAGCGACTTCGGACTCTGAGTTAGCGAACGGGCGCTGGAGCCATCCAGCGCCCGCTTTGCGTTTGGAGCCTGAGTTGGCGACGCGTCTAGCCGATGTTATATTCCGGCTAGACGGAGGTTTCCGATGCCCTTCCATGTCCGAGACGCCGAGGCCGACGCGATGTTGCGGCAATATGCCGAGGACAACCACGTTGGCATTACCGAGGCCATCAAGCTGGCCGTACGCCGGGCGCGCGAGGCGGATGACAAGGTGCGGGCTGAAAAGCTGGCGCGCATGGACGCCATTTTGGCGGAGTTCGACGCCGTGCCTAGAACCGGTCTGACGGCGGACAAGGCTTTCTTCGACATGATCAACGGCGACTGATGTTCGTCGACGCGTCGGCCTGGACAGCCATCGTCCTAAACGAGCCCGAACGCGACCGGCTGCGCATTGCCTTGGCTGCCGCGACAATTGTTTTGACCTCGCCGATCGCCAACTGGGAGACGGTTCGCGCCGTGGCAAGAGAGACGGCGGATGAAATATCGCAGGCCAGCGCGCGTCTGGCCGCCTTCCAGGCCAGCGTTGGCGCACGACTCGTGGATATCGGCGCCGCCGAAGGTGATCTCGCCCTCGTCGCTCACGCTCGCTTTGGCAAGGGCGTGCATCCCGCCAAGCTGAACATGGGCGATTGCTTCGCCTACGCCTGTGCCCGGACCAACGGCGTGCCGTTGCTTTATAAAGGCGACGACTTCGCCCTGACCGACATCGAGCCTGGGTGACCGCACCCCAGACCCCAGACGTCGCCGTGATCGGCGGCGGGCCGGCCGGGCTGATGGCGGCCGAGGTGCTGAGCGGGGCGGGGCTGTCGGTGGCGGTTTACGAGCGCATGCCGACCCTGGGGCGCAAGTTCCTGATGGCCGGGCGCGGCGGGCTGAACCTGACCCATTCGGAGGACTTCGAGCGGCTCGCCGAGCGCTACGGCGCGGCGAGCGCGACGCTGCGGTCGCTGCTGGAGGCCTTTAAGCCGGCCGATCTGATCGCCTGGGCCAAAGGGCTGGGGCAGGCGACCTTCGTCGGCTCCAGCGGCCGGGTGTTTCCGAAGGCGCTGAAGGCCTCGCCGCTGCTGCGGGCTTGGATCGCGCGGCTGGAGGAGCAGGGGGTTGCGTTCAACACCCGCTCGACCTGGACAGGGTGGGATGCGACCGGAGCATTGAGCTTCGACACCGCTGATGGCGTCCAGACGGTGCGGCCGCGCGCCACGATCCTGGCCCTCGGCGGCGCCAGCTGGGCGCGGTTGGGCTCGGACGGCGCCTGGGCGGCGCTGCTGGCGGCGCGAGGTGCTGTGATGGCGCCGTTCCGGCCGGCCAATGTCGGGTTCACGGTCGCCTGGACGGCGCTGTTCCGCGAGCGCTTCGCCGGATCACCGCTGAAGAACATTGGCCTGAGCTTCGAGGGTGCGACGTCGCGCGGCGACGCCCTGGCCGCTGGCTATGGCCTGGAGGGCGGGGCGGTCTACGCCCTCTCAGCCGCCTTGCGCGACGCGGTCGAGGCGCGGGGATCCGCAACGCTCGTGGTCGATCTGCGGCCCGACGTGTCGGAGGCTCAACTGACCGCGCGCCTGTCGCGGCCACGGGGAGGCCAGTCGCTGTCAAGTTGGCTGCGCAAGGCCGCCCGCCTGTCGCCGGTCGAGATCGGCCTGCTGCGCGAGGCCCACGGCGTGGCCCTGCCGGTCGCGCCCGACGCCTTGGCGGCGGCGATCAAGGCCGCGCCGATCGTGCTGACCGGCGTCCAGGGTCTTGAACGTGCGATCTCCTCGGCCGGCGGGCTGAGGTTCGACAGTCTCGACGGGCTGGAGCTGAGGGGCGTTCCCGGCGTGTTCGTGGCCGGCGAAATGCTGGACTGGGAGGCTCCGACCGGCGGGTACCTGCTGCAAGCCTGTTTCGCCACGGGCGTGGCGGCGGCGCGAGCGGTGGTGGATCGGTTTGGCTAGAGCCGGACAACGGACGGGGACAGTCACGTGTGCCTGCCCGCATCCAGGCCCGCCTCGGCGACTATTTCATCGCCGCCCGTATCTTCGCCGCCATCGCCTCGATCGCCTGGGGATCGCCCTTCTCATGCTCGACGAACATCAGCGGCTTGCCGGCCGCGCGGGGGATGACGTGGATGTGCAGGTGCGGCACGCTTTGGCCGACGCCGTTGTTCTGGACAATGGTGAAGCCCTCGACCCCCAGGCCGTCGACCTGGGCCTGGCCCACGCGGGCGGCCACGGCCATGATCCGCGACAGGTCCTGCGGCGAGACCTCCAGGATGTTTCGGGCCTTGGAAGTCTTGGAGATCACCAGCACATGGCCGGGCTCGGCGGGCGCGTAGTCCATGAAGGCCAGCACCTGGTCGTCCTCGTAGACCTTGGGCACGACGACCTCGCCACGCAGGATCTTGGCAAAGGGGTTGGCCTCGTCATAGGGCGCGCTCAGCGGAATCTGCGGCGTGCCCGGCTTGGCGCTCGCCGGATCGAAGCGGCCTAGCCAGCGGATCACCTCGCCCTCCAGCGCGATGCGCGCGTCGGAGAAGCTGTGGTCGGTGTCCATGTAGGTTTCGGTCAAGGCGTTGGCCTGGGCGGCCCGGACTGCGGCCGCCAGCTTGCGCATGGTCGGCGCCCTGGCATGTTCGGCGCCGATCATCAGCACGGGACGGCTGGCGATCCGGGCGCTCAGCGCTTCCAGATTCAGCTTGGCGGCGTTCTCCTCAATCTCCTTGACGAGCAACTCGGCGTTGGTCCCGGCCAGGGGAAGGGTGTCGGGCCGCATCTTGTCGGCGGCCGCCTTGCGCGTGGCGGGGCTGGTGATCTGGGCCGCGTTCTTGCCGATGTCCCAGGCGTCGATCAGTACGGTTCCGGCCACGCGTGGCTCGGTGGACGCGGCGTCAGCGGCCATGAAGCCGCCCATGCTGTGGCCGGCCACCACGATCCTGGTGGTGTCGATATGGTATTTGGCGACATTGGCTGGGTCGAACAGGAAGGCCGTGGCCGCCTCGCCGTCGACCCGGGCATTGGCGAACGAGAACTTGCCGGGGCTGCCCCACGAGCCGCGATAATTGATCTTCAGCACATTCCAGCCGGCCCGGCGCACGGCCTGCATCAGGTCGATATTGGTCTCGTTGCCGGGGAAGCCGTGCAGGAACAGCATCGTCGGATGCGGCTGATCGCCCGAGGCCAGGTACATCAGCGCGTTGACGCCCACCCCGCCCGTCGAAACGGTGAAGGCGGCCATGTCGGCCGGATGGGCAGCGTCTCGCGGCGGATCGGCGATCACCGCCTTGGGGATCGGCGGGACGCGCGGCCCGGCGTGGGCCGGCGCGGTGAGGCCGATGAGCATCAGGGCGGCGAAGCCGGCGGTGATCTGGCGTTTCATGAGGGTCCCCTGAGGCAGCGGTCTCTGTTATGCGGAAATATGGGCGCATGGCCAGTCCGCCTCGCGCTTCGCGGAGGCTCTTCCCTTTCTCCATTAAGAGAGGGTCAATCCACCCCCGCCAGCGCCGCCCGGATGGTGTCCACCACCTGATCGACCTGCGCTTCCTCGATGATCAACGGCGGCGACAGGGCGATGATGTCGCCGGTCACCCGCACCAGAAGCCCCTGGTCGAAGGCCGTCTCGAAGGCCGCCATGGCGCGGGCCGTGGGGGCGCCCAGACGGGGCTCCAGTTCGATGCCGGCGATCAGGCCGAAGTCGCGGATGTCGATGACATGGCGGGCGTCTTTCAGCGAATGCACGGCGGCGCGCCAATAGGGCTCCATCGCCAGAGCGCGGTTGAACAGGTCCTCTTCCTGGTAGACCTCCAGCGCCGCCAGTCCTGCCGCGCAGGCCAGCGGGTGGGCCGAATAGGTGTAGCCGTGGAAGAGCTCGATGGGGGCGTCGGCGCCGTCCATCATCGCCTGGTAGATTCCTTCGGACGCGGCGACGGCGCCGGCCGGGACGGCGGCGTTGGTGAGGCCCTTGGCCATGCAGATCATGTCGGGGATCACCCCGAAGCGCTCGGCGGCGAAGGCCGCGCCGACCCGGCCAAACCCGGTGATTACCTCATCGAAGATCAGCAGGATGTCGTGCTTGTCGCAGATCGCCCGCAGGCGTTGCAGGTAGCCTTCGGGCGGGACGAGCACGCCCGTCGAGCCCGCCACAGGCTCGACGATCACGGCGGCGATGTTGCTGGCGTCATGCAGGGCGACGATCGCTTCCAAGGCGTCGGCCAACCCGGCGCCGTTCTTCGGCAGACCCTGGCTGAACAGGTTGCCCTCCACGCCATGGGTGTGCGGCAGGTGATCGACGCCGGTCAGCAAGCTTCCGAAATACATCCGGTTCTTGGGGATTCCGCCCACCGATATGCCCCCGAAGCCGACGCCGTGATAGCCGCGCTCGCGGCCAATCAGCCGGGTCTTGGTCCCCTTGCCGCGGGCGCGGTGATAGGCCAGGGCGATCTTCAGGGCGGTGTCGACCGACTCCGAGCCCGAGCCGGTGAAGAAGATGCGGTCCAGGCCCTTGGGCGTGATCTGGGCGATACGGCTGGCGAAGGCGAAGGCGGCGGGGTGGCCCATGTTGAAGCTCGGCGCATAGTCCATTTCTCCGGCCTGACGGCGAATGGCCTCGACGATCTTGGGCCGGTTGTGCCCGGCGTTGACGCACCACAGGCCCGAGGTGGCGTCGAGGATCTGGCGGCCGTCGGGGGTGTAATAGTGCATGCCCTCAGCGCGGCTCAGCAGGCGCGGATTGGCCTTGAAGCGCCTGTTGGGCGTGAACGGCATCCAGAAGGCGTCGAGGTCGTTGGCGCGGATGTCGGCCATGGCGGGTCTCCGTACAGGCTTGCCCAAGGACTTGCATTGTGATCGCAATTGCGGGCCTTCTGGCAAGGTCAATCGGGCAGGGCGCGGATGTGTCGGGGACACACACGCATTCCCCGTCGGTGTGATCGTGGCGCAGGCAGAGGAGTGCGTGTGTGTCCCCATCAGCATCACCGGCCTCGCCGAGACGTCCGCTCACCGACAGCCCCACCGTCCACGACCAGGTCTATGACGCCATCCGCCAGGCCCTGGTCACCGGCCGGATCGCGCCAGGCGTCGGGGTGTCCCTGCGCAGCCTGGCCGCCGAGCTGGGGGTCAGTCCGATGCCGGTGCGCGACGCGGTGCGTCGGCTCGTGGCCGAGCGGGCCCTTGCGATCAACCCGGCCAACAAGCGGCTTTCCGTGCCGTCCCTGACCGCCGCCCGCCTGGAACAGCTGTCCCAGGCCCGGCTGTGGATCGAGCCCGAACTGGCCGCCCGCGCCGCGTCCCAGGCCGACGCCGCCCTCATCCGGGCGCTCAAGGCCATCGACGCGCGTCTCGACGCGGCCCTCGCGGCCGGCGACGTCGACGGTTACATGACCGCCAACCACGCTTTCCACTTCGCCATCTACGAACGGGCCGAGGCGGAGGTGCTGCTGTCGATGGCGCGCGCCCTGTGGCTGCAGATCGGGCCGTTCATGCGGGTCGTGTTCGGCCGGGTCGGCACGGTCGGCCTGCCGGCCGATCGCCACGCCGAGGCCATGGACGCCCTGAAGACCGGCGACGCCGAGGCCGCCCGCCAGGCCATAGCGGCGGACCTGTCCGATGGCATGGACAAGATGCGCGTGGCGGTGGGCGGCTAGGGTGCTTTCTTCGTCCTGCTCACGGTGTGAAGATCACGGGGAAATGCAACCTCGCAAACCCGCCGAGGCGATGACGACCTGATCTTGACAGTCGGCTGTCCGACGCAAACTGTGATCACAGTTGAGGATCATCCGTGCCTGCATTTTCTCGATCGACGCCATGACGACTGCCTCCAGCCTCTCCCACCTCATCGAGGCCGAGGCCCAGCGCTTCACGACCGAGCATCCGCGTTCGGCGGCGATGGTGTGCTCGGCGGCCGAGGTCTGGCGCGGCGGGACGCCGATGCACTGGATGGGCGACTGGGCCAGCCCGAGCCCGATCTTCGCGGCCCAGGGGGTCGGCGCCCAGATCACCGACGTGGATGGGAAGTTGTATGATGACTTCTGCCTGGCCGACACGCCGGCGATGTTCGGCCATGGCGAACCGGCCGTGGCCCGAGCCATCGCCGATCAGGCCTTGCGCGGCGCGGGGTTCATGCTGCCCACGGCCACGGCGGTGATCGTCGGCCGGTTGCTGGCCGAGCGGTTCGGCCTGCCGCTGTGGCAGGCGGCGACCACGGCCAGCGACGCCAACCGCGCGGCCATCCGCTGGGCGCGGGCGGTGACGCAGCGGCCGGTGATCCTGGTGTTCGACGGCTGCTATCACGGCATGGTCGATGACGCCTTCGTGGTGCTGGACGGCGGCGTGGCGGTGATGAAGCCCGGCTTGGTGGGTCAGGTGCACGACCTGACAGCCACCACCCGGGTCGTGCCGTTCAACGATCTGGACGCGCTGGGGGCCGCCTTGGCGCCCGGCGACGTGGCCGCCGTGCTGGCCGAGCCGGTGATGACCAATTGCGGGATGATCCTGCCCGACCCGGGCTTTCACGACGCGCTGCGGGCGATGACCCGCGCAGCCGGGACCTTGTTGATCCTCGACGAGACCCACACCCTCTCGACCGGCCCAGGCGGCTATAGCCGCGCCCACGGCCTGAAGCCCGACGTCTTCGTGGTCGGCAAGGCCATCGCCGGCGGGGTGCCGGCGGCGGTCTGGGGCGTGACCGCCGCGCTTTCCGACCGCATGGAC
>JACMOF010000191.1 GCA_014378155.1 Caulobacter sp.
ACGGGAATTGAACCCCGTTCCCAGGCATCCCGCCGGTCGCCGGATGCCTGGATTTGACCTGGAGCATTTTTCGAGCGAAGTGATTCCGGTTCGCGTGAAGAAAAATGCGTCAAAACAATGGATTAGAGCTCACGGCCTGACGCAGTCAGGTCGGGAAATGCTCTAGACCGCCGCGCAGTTGTCCGCGATGAACCGCAAGTGTTCCGGCATCACCTCGGCCGACTTGGCGATCACCGATCGGATGTCGCTCATCCGCGCCCGCAGGTCGTCGTCGGACAGGATGTCGGCCATCGGATCGTGACCGCGCGGCTCCAGGCCCTGGCCGATCATCACCGCGAACCAACTGGTGTCGTTGAACAGTTCCTCGTTCTCGCGGAACACCCGGCCGTAGCTCTTGAACACCGCGATCTTGTCGGCCAGGTAATCGGGAATGGGCATGGTCCGCAGATAGTCCCAGTACGGCGTGTCGCTGCGCTGGGTGGCGTTGAAGTGCAGGATGAGAAAGTCACGGATTTTCTCATATTCGAACTGCATGACGCGGTTGTAGCGGTCGATGTCGGGCTGCTCGAAACGCTCGTCGGGGAACATGGCCAGAAGGCGCGAGATGCCGACCTGGATCAGATGGATGCTCTGGCTTTCCAGAGGCTCCATGAAGCCGCCCGACAGGCCGATTGCGACGACGTTCTTGTTCCAACTCTTCAGCCGGCGGCCCGCCTTGAACTTCAGGGTAAAGGGATCGCGCAGCGGCGCCCCGTCCAGGTTGGCCAACAGATAGGCGGTCGCCTCGTCTTCGCTGATATGCTGGCTGGAATAGGCATAGCCGTTGCCCAGCCGATGCTGCAGCGGGATGCGCCACTGCCAGCCGGCTGGCCGTGCGGTGGCGCGCGTCACCGGGGCGAGCGAGCCACCCAGTTCGCAGGGCACGGCCACGGCGCGGTCGTTGAGCAGCCAGTTTGACCAGTCCTCGTAGCCTGTCTTCAAGGTCTCCTCGATCAACAGCCCGCGGAACCCCGAACAGTCGATGAACAGGTCGCCCTTGATCCGCTCACCGCTCTGCAGGGTCACGGCTTCGACGAAGCCGTCGGCCGCCCGCTGGTGAACCTCGACGATCTTGCCTTCCTGGCGTCGGACGCCGCGCTCCTCGGCGTATCCCCGCAGGAACCGGGCGTAGAGGCCAGCGTCGATGTGATAGGCGTGAGCGATCGAGCCCAGCGGCGAGTTGGGCTGGCCGTTGGCCCGCATGAACTTGCCCTGGTGCGCCGCCAGGGCTTGCAGCGAATATTCGGTGAGCTCGCCGGCTTCCCCCAAGGCCTTCAGCCGAAGCCAGTAGGCGTGGAACGACACCCCCTCCATATCGACGCCATAGGGGCCGAACGGGTGATAGTAGCTGTGGCCGATCGCTTTCCAGTCGACGAACTCGATGGCCAGCTTGAAGGTCGCCTTGGTGCGACGGACGAACTCGTTTTCGTCCAGGCCCAGCATGCGATTAAAGATGTTGATCTGCGGGATGGTCGATTCGCCGACCCCCACCGTGCCGATCTCCTCGGACTCGACCAGGGTCACGCTCGTGTGGCCGTCCTTGAGAAAACGTCCCAGGGCGGCGGCGGTCATCCAGCCGGCGGTGCCGCCCCCAACGATGACGATCTTGCGCAGGCGGTGGTCGGTCATGCGGGAACCCCAGACGTGGCGTTGGCGGGCGCGGCGTCGGCGGCGCAGTAGCGGGCGATGAAGGCTTGGTGAGAGGGCAGGGCGGCGGCCGTCTGGGCGATCAGGGCCGACATCCGCTTGAGGCGCTGGACGATGTCACCCTCGGGCAGGCTATCGACCAGCGCGTCATACTGGCGCGGGACGATCCCCTGACCCAACAGCACGGCGATCCAGCTGGGCTCGGCGAACAGGTCGTAGTCGGACTGGAACAGCCGTCCTCGACCGGCGAACAGGTCGATCTTGCGCTGCAGGCTCTCGGGTATCTCCATCGTCCGGACATAATCCCAATAGGGCGTGTCGGCGCGGGCGGTGGCCTTGTAGTGCAGGATGATGAAGTCGCGGACGAGGTCCACCTGCTGGGCGGTCAGGCGGTTGTACTGATCGATCTCCAGCGGATTGAAGCTCTGGTCGGGGAACAGGGACAGCAGCTTGGTGATCCCCGCCTGGATCAGGTGGATGCTGGTGCTTTCCAGCGGCTCCAGGAAACCAGACGACAGGCCGATGGCCACGCAGTTCTTGATCCACGCCCGATCGCGACGTCCTGCGGTGAAGCGTAGAAAGTTCGGCTCGGCCTGGGCCGGGCCGTCGAGGCCGGCCATCAGGGTCGCCAGGGCCTCGTCGTCGCCAATATGGGCGCTGGAATAGACGTAGCCGTTGCCCGTGCGGTGCTGCAGCGGGATGCGCCAAGTCCAGCCGGCCTTCTGGGCTGTGGCGCGGGTATAGGGCGTCATGCCGTCGCCGCCGGTTGCGCAGGGCAGGGCCACGGCCCGGTCGTTGGGCAGCCAGTGGCTCCAGTCGTGATAGGTCCCGCCCAGGGCCTCGCCGATCAGCAGGGCGCGAAAGCCCGTGCAGTCAACGAACAGGTCTGCCTCCAGCACGCGGCCGTCGTCGAGCGTGACGGACTGAATGAACCCGTCCTCGCCGCGCAGGGTGACATCGGCGACCTTGCCTTCGACACGGGTCGCGCCGCGCGCCTCGGAGAAGCGCCGCAGGTAGCGGGCATAGAGGCCAGCGTCGAAGTGGAAGGCGTATTTCAGGCTCGACAGCACCTTGGCCGGGTCGGGGTCGGGCAAAGCCATGCGACCGGTCAGGGCGGCGACGGCGGCCAGGTTGAAGGTCTCGATCGGCCCGACCTGATCGCGGAACTTCAGCCAGATCTGGTGAAACTTGATCGCCTCGATATCCAGGCCGAAGGTCCCGAACGGGTGGATGTAGCGATCGCCGGGGTCGGTCCAGCCTCGGAACTCAATCCCCAGCTTGAACGTGGCTTTGGTGGCCCGCATGAAGTCGCGCTCGTCGATCCCAAGCATGGCGTTGAAGGTGAGGATCGGCGGGATCGTGGCCTCCCCGACCCCGACCGTGCCGATCTGCTCGGACTCGACCAGCGTCACCTCGACCTGGCGGCCCAGGACCTTGGACAGGGCGGCGGCCGTCATCCAACCGGCCGTGCCCCCGCCGACGATCAGGACTTTCCGGATGGGCGCGTTCGTCATGCGTGAGCCTTCAGCGCGTCGGCGTGGGAGGGCAGGGACTCGGCGGTCTGGCGGATCAGGGCGCGCAGCCTGGCCAGCGCCTCGCCCGCGCGCGCGGGCGGCAGTCGCTCGGCCAGCGGGTCGTGGCGGCGCGGCAGCAGCCCGTGGCCGATCAGCGCCTCGGTCCAGCTTCCTTCCATGAAGGTCTCTTCGTCATAGAGCACCACACGACCGCGGCTCTCGAACTGCGCCAGCTTGTAGGCCAGGGGCTGGGAGGGCGAGGCGCGGCGCGCCATGGTCCATAGGGGATCCTCGCGGTGGCTGAGTGCGTAGCGCATCACGGCCATGTCCAGGGCGCGATCCATCTCCTCGGCCATCAGGCGATTATATTCGGCGGCGGCCTGCGGATCGCCGTCGCGACCGGGAAGCAAGCCCAGCAGCCGCGATACGCCGCTCTGGATCAGGTGAGCGTCGGAGCCGTTCAAGGGCTCGATCTGGCCGGCCGCCGGACCGATGGCCACGCAGTTGGCGCGCCAGACCTGCTCGCGGCGACCATTGCGCAGCGGCTCGACATGGCCCTCGCCGCCCAGGATCTCGACCGCCTCGTCGTCGGACGTCAGGTCCGAGCGATAGGCCAGGGCGACGGCGTCACGGTCGCGCAACGGGACCCGGCGCAGCCAGCCCTCGGCGATCGCCTCCACCTCGGTCAGGGGCGACGGATTGGGGCGGAGTGCGATCTCGCGCGTCGCCAGGCGGTCGCAAGGCAACCAGGCCGAGGCGTCTCGCCACGCCACGCCCAAGGCCCCGCCGATCAGCCGGCCGTCGGCGGTGGTGTCGATGAACAGGTCGGCCTCGACGCGCTCGCCGCTGACCAGCTCTATGGCCTCGACGCCGCCCTCGGCCGACAGGGCGACGGCCGCGACCTCGCCAGACCCGCGCGCGACGCCCGGCCCCGCCGCTCTGAGAACGGCCGCATAGCCGGCGGCGTCGAGATGCAGGCCGTACGACAGGGTCGACAGCACCGACCGCGCGTCCTCACTGGGCCTTGTGAAGCGCCCTATCCGCGCGGCCACGGCCGCCAGGCTGTAGGCTTCGAACGGCCCGACGTCCTGGCTCGCCCGAGCCCGCAACCAGTGATGATGGAAGGCCACGCCCTCCAGGCCAACGCCGACGTCGCTGAAGCCTTCGATGTGATCGTCCGAGGCCCAGCCGCTGAACCGCGATCCCAGCTTGAACGTACCGTGGGCGGCGCGCATCAGGGCCCCTTCCTCAAGGCCAAGCAGGCCGTGGAAGGTGCGCAGGGCGGGCAGGGTCGACAGAGCCCCCCGCGGGGCGCTGTCGGCGGGTTCGATCACGCGGATGTCGCAGCCGGCGGCCAGGGCGGGGGCGAGGGCGCAGGAGGTCATCCAACCGGCGACGCCGCCGCCGAGGATGACGACGCGGCTCAAGGGGGCGCCCCTCATGCGGCGACGCCCGAGGCCGCGCAAAACTGCGCGATCCAGTCGGCGTGGGTCGGCATGGCCGCCGTGGCGCCCGCGATCG
>JACMOF010000192.1 GCA_014378155.1 Caulobacter sp.
GTCGTCGGCGTAATAGCGGTGCGCTGTCCGCTCCCCGAGAAGGAGATGCTGATCGAGGTCGCGCCCGACCGGTTCTTCGACGATGACCATTATCGCGGCTTTCCCGCTGTGCTGGTGCAGCTCGACAGGGTGGACGAGGATAAATTGGCGGATTTGCTGGCCCGCGCCTGGCGCATTCAGGCGCCCAAGGCGTTAGTCACGCGGATCGCCTCCGCGCGCTCCGGAACCGGCGGACCGGGCGGCGATTTCTCCTAGCAGACAAGGAGCGCCGCCATGACCGAGGGCCAACTCGCAGAGTATCGCCGCAAGCGGGACTTCGAGAAGACCGCCGAGCCCAGCGGCGATCGGGCGGTAGCCGCCGCGCCCCATGCCCGGTTCGTGATCCAGAAGCACGAGGCCACCCGGCTGCACTATGATTTCCGGCTGGAGATCGACGGGGTGCTGAAGTCCTGGGCCGTGACCCGTGGCCCGTCTCTGGACCCCGCCGACAAGCGGCTGGCGGTCGAGGTTGAGGACCATCCGCTCGACTATGGGGACTTCGAAGGCACCATTCCGCAGGGCCAGTATGGCGGAGGAACGGTGCAGCTGTGGGACCGAGGCTACTGGACGCCCGAGGCGGGTTTCGAAGACATCGGCAAGGCGCTGAAGAAGGGCGAGCTGAAGTTCGTGCTCGAGGGCCAGCGGCTGCACGGCTCCTGGGTGCTCGTGCGGATGAACTGGGACCGCAACGCCAAGGACGGCAAGAGCAAGCGGTCCAACTGGCTGCTGATCAAGCATAAGGACGACGCCGCCCAACCGGGGAAGGGCGGGGCCCTACTGGAGGACGACGCCTCGATCGCCTCGGGCCGGACCATGGCCGACATCGCCGCCGGTAAGGGCAAGGGGCCCAAGCCGTTCATCCTGAAGTCCAAGGGCACGAAGGACGCGGTGTGGACCTCGCGGACCAAGGCCGAGCGGGAGACCCTGCAGGCCGATGCGGAAGAGACGCCGACGTTCGCCAAACCCGTTGAACCCAAATCCGAGCCCAAGGCCAAATCCAAGGTCAGCAAACCAAAGGCCAAGCTCCAGATCCTGCCCGACTTCATCGAGCCGCAGCTCTGCAAGGCCCTGGACCGCCCGCCGGCCGGCCCCGGCTGGGCGCATGAGATCAAGTTCGACGGCTACCGCGTCCAACTGCGCGTCGAGGGCGGCCGGGCCACCCTGCGCACGCGCAAGGGCCTGGACTGGACCGCCAAGTTTACCTCCATCGCCAAGGCCGCCGCGTATCTGCCCGATAGCATCCTCGATGGCGAGGTGGTGGCCTTGGACGCCGCTGGCCAGCCTGACTTCGCTGGCCTGCAGGCGGCGCTGTCGGACGGGAATACCGGTGACCTGATCTTCTTCGCCTTCGACCTGCTGACCGACAAAGGCGGGGACCTTCGCGACCTGCCGCTGCGCGAGCGCAAGGCGCGACTGAAAGCGATGATGGAGCCGGACGAGCCACGCCTGCGCTTCGTCGATCACTTTGAGACGGCCGGCGACGCGGTGCTGCTGTCGGCCTGCAAGCTCGACTTGGAGGGCATCATTTCCAAGCGGCTGGACGCACCCTATCGCTCCGGCCGCAGCGACAGCTGGATCAAGGCCAAGTGCCGCGCGGGCCATGAGGTGGTGATCGGCGGCTACACCACCACCGGCAGCGCCTTCCGGTCGCTGATCGCCGGCGTCTATCGCGAGGGCAAGCTGGCCCATGTGGGCCGGATCGGCACAGGCTTTCGCCGCGACAAGGTCGGCAAGCTGCTGCCGCGCCTGAAGGCGCTCGAGACTGACAAGTCGCCGTTCGAAGGCAAGGGCGCGCCGCGCAAGGCCGACAACGTCCATTGGGTGAAGCCCGAACTGGTGGCCGAGATCGAATATGCCGGCTTCACTGGCGATGGTTCGATCCGCCAGGCCTCGTTCAAGGGTCTGCGCGAGGACAAGCCGGCCGCCGAAGTCGAGGCCGAGGTCCCGGCCTCCGCCGAGACCGCCGAGCTGGCGACGCCGGTCCCCAAGGCCGTGCCCCAGGCCACAAGCAAGACCGCTCCGACCACGATCTCGACCGCCAAGACCGACAGCATCGTGATGGGCGTGACCATCTCCAAGCCCGACAAGGCCCTCTGGCCCGATGTCGATGGAACGCCGGGGACCAAGATCGACCTTGCCCGCTATATGGAAGCGGTCGGGCCCTGGATGTTGCCGCACCTCAAGGGCCGGCCGGCCTCGATCATCCGCGTGCCCGACGGCATCGGCGGCGAGGCCATCTTCCAGCGCCATGCCATGCGCGGGATGTCCTCGCTGATCGAACTGACCACCGTGAAGGGCGACAAGCAGCCCTACATCCAGTTCGACCGGCTCGAGGCCCTGATCGCCGCCGCCCAGATCGCCGCCGTCGAGATCCATCCCTGGAATTGCCAGCCGGGCGACCCCGAAGTGGCCGGCCGGCTGGTCTTCGACCTCGACCCCGCGCCGGGCGTCACCTTCCAGGATGTCATCGACGGAGCCCGCGAGGTCCGCGACCGGCTGGAGGAGGTGGGGCTGGTCAGCTTCTGCAAGACCACCGGCGGCAAGGGCCTGCACATCGTCACGCCCCTATCCGACAAGGTGCCGTGGGACTTGGCCAAGACCTTCGCCCGCGAGGCCTGCGCTCGCATGGCCGCCGATGCGCCGGACAAGTACCTGATCACCATGAGCAAGAAGGCGCGGGAGGGGCGGATCTTCCTCGACTACCTGCGTAACGACCGCACCAGCACCGCCGTCGCACCGCTTTCGGCGAGAGCCAGGCCGGGCGGGACAGTGTCGATGCCTCTCAACTGGACTCAGGTGAAGGCGGGCCTCGATCCCACCAAATACACGATCCGCAGCGTTCCCGGCTTGCTCGCCAAGAGCACGGCCTGGGAGGACTATTTCGACGCCGCCAAACCGCTGAGGGCGGCGATCAAGCGGCTGGGGTAGGGGGTGGGGCGCGGGCGCTCTGGGTCATTAAAGTGACAGCTGCGAAAAACGGCGGCGATGACGACCATGCGGCCGTAGTGTTTGCGATTTCGAGAGCTGTCGCACCTTCGGTCTCGCACAGCGACGTGAGCGCATCGTGACCGAGCTTCGCCGCAGCGCAACGGATCGAAACGGCTGTCCAGTGCGTTTCTCAAGCCTGTAGTCTTCGGAGAGGGCCTTATTGCCATGACCGCGTTTGGGTCAGCCGTTCGGCATGTGTCGGATGATTTGCCACCACCCCCTGTCGCCTTGCCGCCCCACGCGGCCCTTTTTCTCGACCTTGATGGCACGCTAGCCCCGATCATGCCCCGGCCTGAACAGGTTGGCCCTGACGCGCGCCGCGCGGCGCTGCTCGACGACCTGACCCGCGCCTTGGACGGCCGCGTGGCGGTGGTCAGCGGCCGCGCGCTCAAGGACCTTGATCGCATCCTGGAAGGCCGCGTTCCGGCCATCGCCGCCGTCCATGGCCTTGTCCGCCGGGGCGCCCACGGCGTGGAGTGCGCTAAACCGCACGCCGACCTCGACTATGCGCGCGGCGTGCTGCGCGATCTGGCCCGCAGCGATAAGGGCCTGTTGTTCGAAGACAAGGGTCCCAGCGTAGGCCTGCACTATCGCAATGCGCCCTCCGCCGCCGAGGCCGTGATCGAGGCCGCCGAACGCTTGGCCCAGTCCTCCGAACTGGTCCTGCAACTGGGTGACATGGTCGCCGAGCTGCGAACCCCCGGCCAGGACAAAGGCAAATCGGTATCGGCTTTCCTGCGCGAGGCGCCGTTCGACGGGGCCTGCCCGGTCTTCGTGGGCGACGATCTGACCGACGAGGACGGCTTCGCCGCCGCCGCCCGCCTAGGCGGCTATGGCGTGCTAGTCGGGCCGGAGCGTCCGACCCAGGCAGTCTATCGTCTGGAAGACTGCGGAGCCGTGCTCGACTGGCTGAGCGTCGCCCTTGGAGCCGGGGGCGCCGGGGGCGGGAGGAGCGTCGCATGAGCCGCCTGATCGTCGTCTCCAACCGCGTCAATCCGCCCACCGGCAAGGGCGACGAAAGCGTCGGCGGCCTAGCCATGGCCCTGGGCGCGGCCTTGCGCGAATATTCCGGCATCTGGTTTGGCTGGAGCGGCAAGACCACCGAGACGTTCACCGGCCAGCTGAACATGCAGAAGGCTGACGGGGTGACGGTGGCCACCGTGGATCTCGAGGAGAACGACTACCAGGAATATTACAACGGCTATGCCAACAAGACCCTGTGGCCGCTGTTCCACTATCGCGTCGATCTGACCGCTTATGACCGCTCGTTCGGCGAGGGCTATGACCGGGTCAACAAGCGCTTCGCCGAGACCTTGCTGCCGCTGATCGAGCCCGACGACATCATCTGGGTGCACGACTACCACCTGATCCCGATGGCGCGGGAGCTGCGCCGGCTTGGCGTGACCAACCGGATCGGCTTTTTCCTGCACATCCCGTGGCCCGCTCACCAGCTGGTGGTGACCCTTCCGCGCCATAGGCCGCTGGTCGAGGCGATGTTCCACTACGACCTGATCGGCTTCCAGACCGAGGAGAGCGTCCAGGCCTTCGAGGGCTATGTGTTCAACGAGGTGGGCGGCGAGCGCACCGATGACGGGCGGCTGACGGCCTTCGGCCAGACCACCCAGGCTGGCGCCTTCCCGATTGGCATCGACGCGGCCGACTTCGACCGCATCAAGGACAGCTTCCGCGCCAACCGGGTCTATGACCGGCTCATGGCCCACAGCGTGTTTCGCAAGATGATCGTTGGCGTTGATCGCCTAGATTATTCCAAGGGACTGGAAGAACGGTTGATCGGCTTCGAGCGGTTCCTGCACGACAATGACGAGGCCCGTCGCGAGGTCATGCTGCTGCAGATCGCCCCGATCTCGCGCGACGAGGTCGGGGCCTACCAGGACCTGCGCGGGCGGCTAGACGGGCTGATCGGGCGGATCAACGGCGCTTACGCCGACATGGACTTCAATCCGATCCGCTACCTCAATCGCAGCTATCGCCGCGACGAGCTGGCCGGGGTCTATCGCGCCGCCAAGGCTGCCCTGGTTACCCCCCTGCGCGACGGCATGAATCTGGTGGCCAAGGAATATGTCGCCTCGCAAAACGCTGACGATCCGGGCGTGCTGATCCTCTCGCGCTTCGCCGGCGCGGCCCGGCAGCTGAAGGAGGCGTTGATCATAAACCCCAACAGCCCCGAAGAGATATCCGACGCCTTGAGCCGAGCTCTGAGCATGGATCTGGCCGATCGCAAGCGCCGCTGGGAAGCGTTGATCGACAATGTCACCCGCCACGACGTCACCGCCTGGCGCGACGACTTCGTCTCGGCGCTGCGCGAGCCGCCCCACATGACGACAAGGGAGGCCGCCTTGCCCAAGGCCGCCAACGAAACACCAGCCCTGGCTGTCCGGGCCGGAGGGAGAGCATGACATGGCCGCGAGACCCACTTGGCAAGGCCATCTGCGCCTCTCATTGGTCACCTGCCCGGTAGCGATGTACACGGCGACCAGCCCCGGCGGCGAGGTGCGCTTCAATCTGCTGCATCCCAAGACCCACAACCGGATCAAGATGATCGCCACCGACCCCGAGTTGGGCCCGGTTGATCGCGCCGACCTTGTCAAGGGCTACGAATACGAGAAGGACCACTATGTGATCCTGACGCCCGAGGAGATCGAGAGCGTCCGCCTGGAAAGCACGCGCGTCATCGACATCGAGCGCTTCGTCGACGCAGGCGACATCGACCGGCTCTATTGGGACAATCCCTATTTCCTGGTGCCAGACGGCAAGCTGGCGCTGGACGCCTACACGGTGATCCGTGACGCCATGGCCGGCGCGGGCAAGATCGCCCTGGGCCGGGTGGTGATGCACACTCGCGAGCGCCTGATGGCCATCGAGCCGCGCGATAACGGTCTCATCGCCTACACCCTGCGCAGCCATGACGAGGTGCGCGACTCCCGCGAACTGTTCGACGACATCCCCGACCGCAAGGCCGATCCTCAGATGGTGGCCATCGCCGAGAAGATCATCGAACAGCAGGAAGGTCCCTTCGACCCCAGCCAATTCAAGGACCGCTACGAGGACGCCCTGCGCGCCCTGATCGCGCAGAAGGAAAAGGGCGGCAAGTCCAAGGTCACGGTCGAGGAGCCAGACAACACCAATGTCGTCGATCTGATGGAGGCCCTGCGCAAGAGCCTGGGCCAGAAGCCCGGCATAGCGGCGGTCAAGCTGGCGGCCAAGAAGGAGCCCGCCGCCAAGGGGCCCACCAAAAAGGCTCCGGCGCGCAAGAACGCCTCTTGAGGCGCGCGACATTTGCCCTGCATCGCGATGGGGCGTTTGATCCTCGTCCGGGAGGACGTGTGATTCACAGGCTTCGCATTTTCCTGCCCGTGGCATTGGCCGTGGCGCTTTCCGGGTGCGCCACGGCGGCCCGACAGGAGCTGGCGCGTGAGAGGGCCGCCGTGCTGGAGTGCCAAGGCCAGCGCACCGCGCGGCCGACGGTGATCCTTGAAGCCGGAGCGTTCGGCGGCGTCGCCGACTGGACCTTGGTCGAGCGCGACCTCGCAAAGCGCGGCCGGGTTTGCGCCTATGACCGCGTTGGCCTTGGCCTCGCGCCGCTGGAGGTCGAAGCCATCGACCGCTCGCCGGTGGCGATCGCCCGGCGTCTGGAGGCCTTGGTCTCCCAGGAGGAAGGCGACAGGCCGGTAATCCTGGCGGGCCACTCCAACGGCGGACTCTATGTCGAGGCCTTCGCCCGGCTGTGGCCCCAACGAACGGCTGGCCTGCTGCTGGTCGATGCGGTCGGAACCGACGTACAGAACCATCCACTGGCCTTGGCTGACCTTGAAAAGGAGCGACAGCTCACCGGCCTGGCGCCGTTCGCCCGCGCGACGGGCCTGTCGCGCCTGGGCCCTTGGCTGAGCGAGATCCATCCGCCGGCCGAGGCCGCAGCGCGCCGTGAGCTGACCTGGACCCGCCGCTCCAGCACTCACGCGGCTTCCGAAGAGGTGCAGGCTATCGTCGCGGGTCTCAAGGCAGTGGACACCTTGCCGCCGCTGCGTCTGACCATCCCGGTGGCGGTGATCGTCGCGAGCCGTCGTCCGACCGCGCCGCTGGATCGCGACTGGAGAGCCGCCCAGGTGGCGATCGCCGATCGCGCCTGCCGTTCGGTGGTGGTCGACGCCTGGTCGAGCCATACCTCGATCCTCGACGCTCAGCGCGACTATGTCGTTGCCCTGGTCGATTGGCTTAACGGCGGCCAACCCCGGGCGGGCAAGCGCGGCTGCGGCTAGAGAATTTTTCGAGCGAAGTGGTTCCGGTTCGCGTGAAGAAAAATGCGTCAAAACAAAAGATTAGAGCTCACGGCCTGACGCACTCAGGTCGGGAAATGCTCTAGCGCCCCAATCCGCTCAGCCACCTCCGCAGGGGCGCGTCGTAGAACCGCGAGGCGATCCAGGCGATCAGCGGGGTGAAGACCAGCGCCGCGCCGCAGAACCACAGGGGGAACCACGCCGGTTCGCCTTGCGCATAGACCCGCATCATCATCGCCCAAGCCGCCCAGTGCAGGGCGTAGAGCGGATAGGAGAGATCACCCGCGCCACGACACAATGCGCCGAGCCGGCCGTTAGGGTCGTGGGCGCCCATGCACACCAGCACCGGGAACAGCAGCGCCACGCAGGCTAGGTCGTAGAACTCGTTGCGCGGCGTGAGCGGCGCGAACAGGGCGGCGGCGAGCAGAACCACCGGGATCACAAGACCCGACCTTGGGGCCCTATGGCGATAGCGCCAGGCCAGCCAGCCCAGGGTGAAGCTGAAGGTCGACCGCGCCAGTCCGATCCAGAAGGTCGCGCGATCCCAGCCGGTCTCGATCCCATGCATGCCCAGGGCGCCCCACAGCATGACCGCGAAACAGACGATCAGGATGGTCGCCAGCCCGGCGCTCGGCATGCGCCGGACCGGGAACCACAGGGCGCTGATCAGCACCTCGAAAAATAGCGACCAGGCCGGCGGATTGAACGGGAACAGGCTGGGAAAGGTCCCGTAGGGCGTGGGGTCCAGGCGCGGGATCAGCAACAGGCCGCGTGTCAGGTTCAGCCAGACCGGCGGGCTGTGCCGGGCAGTAAGGATCGCGCCCATGAAGGTCGCCAGCACCAGCATTGGCCAGATCCGCACGACGCGGATCCAGAGATAAGACAGCCAGCCGATGTCGCGCCGTTGGAACGCGTGGGCCAGCACGAAGCCGCTGAGGCAGAAGAAAAAATCCACCGCCAGATAGCCGTGGGCCACCACGCCCTTGCGTCCCGACCAGTCGGTGACGTGGTAGAGGAGCACCCCCGCCGCCGCCACGGCGCGCAGGCCGTCAAGGGCGGCGAATCTCTGCGTCTTTTGCTCAATCACCCGCTGCGTCCATAGCATGGAGGTTTGAGTGATGAGCGGGCCTAGAGCAAGCCGCGACCGTCCGCTCCTGCGGCTTGCCCTAATCGAGAAGCTGGACCCGAACGCCCAATTCCGCCGCCGCCAGCGCCAGGCGATTGTCCAGGGTTACGCAAAAAGTCTTCCCGGCGGCACGTGGCGGCGTGAAGCGCGCTGCTGACCTCTTCGATCGTGGGTGGGTACGATGACGCCGGCGTCCAAATAGACGCTCAAGCCTCGCGGTTCTCGTAAAGCTCGTTGAGCAGATCAGCGGAGCTGATCCCGGCTGGCTTTCGCGCCTGACGGCGGGCACGCAGCCAGGCATAGGTCGCCTGCGGGGTCCCGGGAGCACGCGCCGCGATCGCCCGCAGCTCGGCGACAGGCTTACCGTGCCGTGGGATGATGACCTCCTCGCCTCCAGCGCGCGGTCGATCAGTCGAGGCAGGCGGTATCGACGCCCATTGCGAACGGGCGCGGGCTGCGGGGGCCGAGATCCTGATGGAGCCGGCCGATCAGTTCTATGGCGACCGCACCTATCGTTGCCCCGACCCGGAGGCCCATTTCTGGGACGTGGGCGCGCCGGTCAGGACCGTCACCCAGCAGGAGGCCGAGGCGGACTCGGGACTGAAAGTCATCCAAGGCTGGGTGTGACCGCGACCATGACGCCCGGCGATTTCCGCCGTTTGGCCCTCACCTTACCCGGGGCGATCGAGAGCGCGCACATCCAGGGCCCGCGTCGAGCAGGCGAACGGGCCCAGGCCGCCAGCCTGACCGCGCCGGCCATCAGCCGCCATCTGCGCGCCCTTCGCCAGGTGGGGCTGGCGGAGTAAACCCGCGTGACCGTCGAGCATCGCGGCTGGGACACTGTGCCGATCGAGCACGTGGCGCGCGCCGCTTCCCCGACGGCGTGTTCCTGCGCCGGCACGGCGAGTGGTGGCAGGCGCTGCTGACAGGTCTGGCCATTCGCGCTGCTATGGGTCCAAAGGAAGACGCCGGGGGAGGGCGACGCATGACCAAGACCATCAGCAAGACCCACCGTCAGGCGGCGCTGGGCTTCATTTTCGTCACCGCCAGCCTCGACGTGCTGTCGCTGGGGGTGATGATCCCGGTGCTGCCCGAGCTGATGAAGCGCTTCAACGGCGGCGACACCGCCTCGACCGCGCTATGGATCGTGCTGTTCGCCACGACCTGGGGCGTGATGCAGTTCTTCTGCGCGCCGATCCTGGGCTTGATGTCCGACCGTTTCGGCCGTCGGCCGGTGATCCTGACCTCGATCTTCGGCCTAGGGATCGACTTCCTGTTCATGGCCTTTGCCCCGACCATCTGGTGGCTGTTCGTCGGCCGGGTGTTCAACGGCATGACCGCCGCCAGCTTCTCGACCGCAGGCGCCTATGTCGCCGACGTCACCAAGCCCGAGGATCGGGCCAAGGGCTTTGGCCTGATGGGGGCGGCGTTCGGGGTGGGCTTCACCTTCGGCCCGGCCCTGGGCGGCTGGCTATGGCATTTCGACCATCGCCTGCCGTTCCTGGTCTGCGCGGCCCTGGCCCTGTGCAACTGGCTGTACGGCTTCTTCGTGCTGCCGGAGTCTCTGCCGGTCGAGAAGCGGGTCAAGCGGTTTGACTGGAAGAAGGCCAACCCAATCGGCTCGCTGAACCTCCTGAGGAGCAAGCCCAACCTGCTGGGCCTGGCCGGTGTCGGCTTCCTGTTCCAGTTGTCGCACAACGTGCTGCCCAGCGTCTTTGTGCTCTATATGGGCTATCGCTATCACTGGCCTGTCAACGTGATCGGCTTGACCCTGATGGGCAGCGGCATCGCTGGCATCTTGATGCAGGCCGTCGTGGTCGGGCCCGTCGTCAAGGCGGTCGGAGAGCGCGGCGCGCTGCTGATGGGCCTGTTCTTGGGCGCGGTGGGCTTCATGATCTACGGCCTGGCGCCGACGGGTTGGCTCTATCTCTGCGGCCTGCCGATCTTCGCCTTCAGCGGCTTGATCCAACCGGGGCTTCAGGGCCTGATGACCCGCCGTGTCGAGCCGTGGGAGCAGGGCCAACTGCAGGGGGCGAACTCCGCCATGATGGGCATCACGGCCATCGTCGGGCCGTCGCTCTATCTGTTCCCCTTCGCCTGGGCGGTTCGCCATGACGCCACCTTGCACATGCCCGGCCTGCCGGTGCTGATCGCCGCGACCCTGATGCTGGGGGCGGTTGTTCTGGCCTATCGCTATGCGCGACCGCTGGCGGCCATCAATGCGCCCGAAAGCTCAGCTGATTTGGCGGGCTGAGTTTCACGGAGTCGCCAAACCCCCATGCGATCCTATCGCGTCCTGCTTCCCGCCCTGGCCGTGCTGGCCGCCTGCTCGCCGCAGGGGGCGTCGAAGGCCCAGTCGATCCCCGACTTGGCCCAGCCCACCCGTCGGGTTCCCACCGACCCGATGTCGATGAAGGCTTCGTTCTCGCCTGTGGTGAAGAAGACCGCCCCGGCCATCGTCAATGTCGCCAGCCGGCGCGTCGTGCGTCAACAGGCCGATCCGTTCTGGGACTTCTTCATGGGCGGCGGGGGCGGTGCGCCGCGCGAACAGGTGCAGGGCTCGCTCGGCTCGGGCGCCATCGTCCGCGCCGACGGGGTGATCATCACCAATCACCACAATATCGAGGGTATGAGCGACGTCACCGTCCAACTCGCCGACCGCCGAGAGTTTTCAGCCACGGTGCTGCTGGACGACCCGCGCGCCGACCTCGCCGTTCTGAAGATCGACACCAAGGGCGAGCGCCTGCCGGTGATCGCTATCGACGACCAGGAACAGCTGGAGGTCGGCGACCTGGTCCTGGCCCTGGGCAATCCGTTCGGCGTCGGCCAGACCGTGACCAACGGCATCGTCTCGGCCCTGGCCCGCACCGATGTGGGCGCGGCCGAGTTCGGGAGCTACATCCAGACCGACGCCGCGATCAATCCCGGCAATTCCGGGGGGCCGTTGGTCGATATGGACGGCGACCTGATCGGCGTGAACACCTTCATCATCTCGCGCTCGGGCTCGTCCAGCGGCGTCGGCTTCGCCATTCCGGCCGCCGTGGTGCGCCAGGTGGTGAGCACAGCCCTGGGCGGCGGCCACAGCGTGGTCCGCCCCTGGCTAGGCGTGAAGGGCCAGCCCGTGACCGGCCAGATCGCCAAGAGCCTGGGCCTGGCCACGCCGCGCGGCGTTGTGCTGTCCGACGTCTATCCCGGCGGCTCGGCCCAGCGGGCGGGTCTGCGCGAGGGTGACGTGATCCTCTCCATCGACGGCCAGGCCGTGAACGACGAGAGCGGCGGCGCCTTCGCCATCGGCACCCACAAGGTCGGCGACCGGGTCTCGGTGATGATCAACCGCGGCGGCAAGGAACAGACCCTGACCCTTCGCGCCGAGGCCGCGCCGGAAACTCCGGCCCGCGACGAGCGAGTGCTGAAGGGCCGCAGCCCGTTCGACGGCGCCACCGTCGTCAACCTGTCGCCCGCCGTGGCCCAGGAACTGAGCGTCGATCCCTTCGCTGGACGCGGGGTTCTGGTCACCAAGATCGGCCAGGGCTTTGCCCTGAACGCCGGCCTGCGTCCCGGCGACTTCATCCGTGAGGTCAACGGCAAGGCCACCAACACCACCGCCGAGCTTGACGCCGTCAACAAGGCAGGGGCCTCGGTGTGGGCGGTGACGATCGAACGCGGTGGCCAGCGGATCACGGCGCGGCTGAGGGCGTAGAGCGCGATCTGGGGACACCCACTTAGGGCAAGATCTTTCGCCAAGATCGTACAGGCCGTGTTGTGAGTGTGTGTCCCCGTTCCGTTCACCCTGCTAGAAGAGAGAATGTCCGATCTTTTCCAAGCCGCCGGCCTGACGCCTCACGCGCCTAGCCCGCTGGCCGAACGCTTGCGTCCCCAGACTCTCGACGAGGTGGTGGGGCAGGAACACCTGCTGGGTCCTGATGGCCCGATCGGCCGGATGGCCGCGGCCCACCGCCTGGCCTCGATGATCCTGTGGGGCCCGCCCGGCACGGGCAAGACCACTATCGCCCGCCTGCTGGCCAAGGCCGGCGGCTACGAGTTCCAGCAGATCTCGGCGGTATTTTCTGGCGTCGCCGACCTGAAGAAGGCTTTCGAGCAGGCTCGCGTGCGTCGCCATGCCGGCCAGAGCACCCTGCTGTTCGTCGATGAAATCCACCGCTTCAACCGCGCCCAGCAGGACGGTTTCCTGCCGTTCGTGGAAGAAGGGATCGTTACCCTGGTGGGCGCCACCACCGAGAACCCGTCGTTCGAGCTGAACGGCGCTCTGCTGTCGCGCTGCCAGGTCTTTGTGCTCAAGCGGCTGGACGAGGAGGCGCTGGAGGCGCTGCTGGTCAAGGCCGAGCATGCTGAGGGCCGCAAGCTGCCCCTGAACGACGACGCCCGCGCCACGCTTGTGGCCATGGCCGACGGCGACGGGCGTTACCTGCTGACCCTGACCGAGACCCTGCTAGCGGTCGGCACGGACACGCCGCTGAACCCCACTCAACTGGGCCAGTTCCTGCAGAAGCGCCGGCCGGCCTATGACAAGAACCGCGAGGAGCACTACAATCTGGTCTCCGCCCTGCATAAGTCGGTGCGCGGCAGCGATCCGGACGCGGCGCTCTACTGGCTGGCGCGGATGCTGGAGGGCGGCGAGGACCCGCTGTTCATCGCCCGCCGCCTGGTGCGCATGGCGTCGGAGGACATCGGTGCGGCCGATCCTCTGAGCCTGCTGCTGACCACGGCGGCCAAGGACGCCTATGACTTCCTCGGCAGTCCCGAGGGCGAATTGGCCCTGGCCCAGGCCGTGGTCCACATGGCCAGCGCGCCCAAGTCCAACGCCGTCTACATGGCCTACAAGGCCGCCCGCCGCGCGGCCAAGGAGACCGGCAGCCTGCCGCCGCCCGCCCACATCCTCAACGCCCCGACCAAGCTGATGAAGACCCTGGGCTATGGCGACGGCTACGCCTATGACCACGACGTCGAGGGCGGGGTGTCGGGTCAGAACTACTTTCCGGACGGCATGGCGCGGCCGACCCTCTACGAGCCCAAGCCTGTCGGCGCCGAGGCCAAGGTCAAGGAGCGGCTGGACGCCTGGAACCGCCTGCGGAGAGACGGCAAGTGAAGCTCACGCCTGCGGTCCGGGTGATCGCTCTGCTGTCTGTGGTCCTGCTGCTGGCGGGCGGCGTCTTGCTGTGGCTGGCGCTCGTCACGCCATGGCACAGCAATTCCAACGCCTATTTCGCCGAGCTTCACGCCCTGCGCGGGACGCTCTATTTCGGCGACCTCGCGCCCGAGGCCTTCAAGCGGGCGACGATCCAGTTCGACAGGCTGCAGGCCAAGTACGCGACGCAAAAATGGCTCTATGCCGACTTGGCCTATGCCTGCGTCACGGTCGGGGCCTTGGCCGCCATCGTCGCGGCCCTGGCGGCGCGGTTCGGCGGCCGGCTGCTAGTCA
>JACMOF010000021.1 GCA_014378155.1 Caulobacter sp.
CTGGGGCCCGTCGGGAGATCGCTCACAGAGGTCCGGCTTTTCCACTTCGCGACCGTCTTCTGGTTGATCCCGTGCCGCCCGGCCAGAGCCCTCAGGCTCTCTTGACTATGCTGTATCGCCCGACGGACCGCCTCAGTCGTGCGGGCGCTCCCGTGCAGTATCTGGCCCATAGTGCTTCCTTCCACTCGGCGGAAAAGATTGCACCATCAAAGCCCGGGACCAAACACCTAGAGCATTTTTCGAGCGAAGTGGTGCCGGCCCGCGTGAAGAAAAATGCCTCAAAACAAAAGATTAGAGCTCACGGCCTGACGCAGTCAGGTCGGGAAATGCTCTAGCGGTTAGACGTCCACCTCGGCGTCGAGTGCGTTGGCCTGGATGAACTCGCGGCGGGGTTCGACCAGGTCGCCCATCAGGCGGCTGAACATGTCGTCGGCGTCGTCGGCATGGTTGACGCGCACCTGCAGCAGGGTGCGGGCCTCGACGTCGAGGGTGGTCTCCCACAGCTGGTCGGGGTTCATCTCGCCCAGGCCCTTGTAGCGTTGGATCGACAGGCCCTTTCGGCCGGCGTCGATCACCGCGCCCAATAGGTCAAGCGGACCGCGAACCGTGGTCGACTTGTCCTTGCGACGGAAGATCGCCGCGCCGGAGAACACCTCGGCCAGGGCTGTGGCGCGTTCGGCCCAGCGGCGAGCGTCGGCGGCGTGCAGCAAGCCATCGTCCAGCACCACGCTCTCGGTGACCCCGCGACGCACGCGCTTGAACACATAGGCGGTATCGCCGCGCTCGCCCGACCACGGGCCGTCGCCTTCTTCCGCATACAGATCAAGCCGCTTGGCGGCGGCGGCGATGTCGGGCGTGTCGCTGAACAGGCCGGCCAGGGCCGCCTGCTCGATCGCGAAGGCCGGCGCGCGGGCGGCCAGGCGATCAATATTGCCCTTGGCCGACCGGCAGAGCTGGACCAGGGCCAACAGGTCCTTGCCCGTGCGACGCTCGCCCGACGGCAGGTCCAGCTCGGCGCCCTCGACACCCTCGTCCACAAGGAAGGCGTCCATCTCGAAGTCGTCCTTCAGATACCGCGACGACTTGCCCTTGGCGGCTTTGTAGAGCGGCGGCTGGGCGATGTAGATATAGCCGCGCTCGATCAGCTCCGGCATCTGACGATAGAAGAAGGTCAGGAGCAGGGTGCGGATGTGGGCGCCATCGACGTCGGCGTCGGTCATCAGCACGATCTTGTGGTAGCGCACCTTGTCGGCGTTGAAGTCGTCGCGGCCGATACCGGCCCCCAGGGCGGTGATCAGCGTACCGATCTGGTCGGACGACAGCATCTTGTCAAAGCGCGCCCGCTCGACATTGAGAATCTTGCCACGCAGGGGCAGGACGGCCTGGTTCTCACGGTTGCGGGCCTGCTTGGCGCTGCCGCCGGCCGAGTCGCCCTCGACGATGAAGATCTCGGACTTGGCCGGATCGCGCTCGGAGCAATCGGCCAGCTTGCCGGGCAAGGACGTGATGTCGAGCGCACTCTTGCGGCGGGTTAGCTCGCGCGCCTTGCGGGCGGCTTCCCGCGCGGCGGCGGCCTCGGCGATCTTGCTGACGATGGCCTTGGCTTCGGTCGGATGCTCCTCGAACCACGAGGCCAGGCCTTCCTGGACCAGGTTTTCCACTGCCGGGCGGACTTCGGACGACACCAGTTTGTCCTTGGTCTGGGAGCTGAACTTGGGGTCGGGCACCTTGACCGACAGCACGCAGGTCAGGCCCTCGCGGGCGTCCTCGCCGCCCACATTGACCTTCTCGCGCTTGGTGATGCCCGAGCTCTCGGCGTAGTTGGTGATGATCCGGGTCAGGGCGCCGCGGAAGGCCGACAGGTGGGTGCCGCCATCCCGCTGGGGGATGTTGTTGGTGAAGCACAGCATGTGCTCGTGATAGCTGTCGTTCCACCACAGGGCCAGGTCGATCTCGACCTTGTCCTTGCGGCCGCGAATGACGATCGGCGTCTTCAGCAGCGGGGTCTTGGCCTTGTCGAGGTGGCGCACGAAGGCCTCGATGCCGCCCTCGTAGTGCAGCTTTTCTTCCCACGGCTCGGCGTCGCGCAGGTCGCGGAAATAGATCGTCACGCCCGAGTTCAGGAAGGCCAGCTCGCGCAGCCGGTGCTCCAGGGTCTTGCGATCGAACTCGATGAAGGCGAAGGTTTGCAAGCTCGGGAAGAAGGTCACCTCGGTGCCGGTCAGGGTCTGACCGGCCTTGGCGCCTTCCGACCGCACCGGCGAGTCGCCGGTCTGGGCCAGCGAGGTCACCGCGTCGCCGCGCTCGAAGCGCATCTGATAGCTGTGGCCGTTGCGGTGGATCTTCAGTTCCAGCCAGTCGCTCAGCGCATTGACCACCGAGACGCCCACGCCGTGGAGGCCGCCGGAGACCTTGTAGCTGTTCTGGTCAAACTTTCCGCCGGCGTGCAGCTGGGTCATGATGACCTCGGCCGCCGAGACGCCCTCGCCCTCGTGGATGTCGACCGGGATGCCACGACCGTCGTCGGTGACCGTCACCGAGCCGTCGGCGTTGAGGATCACCTCCACCTTGGTGGCGTGGCCGGCCAGGGCTTCGTCGATGGCGTTGTCGACCACTTCGTACACCATGTGGTGCAGGCCCGAGCCGTCATCGGTGTCGCCGATATACATGCCGGGGCGCTTGCGCACCGCGTCCAGGCCCTTGAGCACCTTGATCGAGTCGGCGTCGTAGTCGCCGGTCATCACTTCGGGGGCCGCCATCTGCGAACCGTCCGCGCTGGTCAGGCGATCGCCGGTGTTGTCGGCCGCAGAAGCGTCTTGGGGGCCTTTGGTCTCTTCGGTCATACGTCTTCCAATGCGGTCAGGCCGAGTTCGCTGACGCGAACGCCGAGAGCCCGACCCTTCAGGTGGTCGAACAGCGACTCGTCCGTGCCAGTGAGAAAGGCCTGGAGCCCGAGCGCCGTGAGTTCGTCAGCCAGGGCGGCCCGCCTTTCCAGGTCGAGATGCGCGGCGACTTCGTCCAGCAACAATATAGGATTCGGCGCGTCTTTCGCACGCGAAAGTCGCGCCGCCTGGGCCAAAACCAGGTTCAGAATCAGCGCTTTCTGCTCTCCGGTCGAACATTCCGCAGCAGGACGGTCCTTGTCGGCGTGAATGATCGCCAGATCGCCGCGATGCGGTCCGGTCAAGGCCCGTCCGGCGGCCCCGTCGCGGGGCCGGGCCGCAGCCAGGGCGGTGGCCAGGCGGACCTCGATCTCGGCACTTTCGACCCCGTCCAACGCCATCTGCTCCCAGGCGCCGCTCAGCGACAGGCGCGCGCGGGGGAAAGGGCGATTGCCCCGGCCGTCGATCTCGGCCTGCAGGGCCACGAGTGTGCGGGCGCGGGCGGCGGCCATCAGGGCGCCGGCCTGGCCGAGACGGGCCTCAAGCGCGGCGAGCCAGACGGTGTCAGCCGGCGCGCCACCTTCAGCGGCGTCGTTCAGCAGGCGCATCCGCTCGCGTTGCGCCTTGTCGTAGGCGTTGGCGTGGGCGGCGTGAGACGGCTCGCCGGCGAACACCAGGCGGTCGAAGAACTTGCGGCGTTCGCCGCCCGCTTCCAGGAACAAGCGGTCCTGGGCCGGGGTCAGCCAGATCGGCCGGATGTGGTCGGTCAGTCGGCCCGGCGGCAGGGCCTCGCCGTCAATGCGGACGATGCGACGGCTGGCGCCGGCCACCTCGACCCCGGCGCCCAGCCGCACCGGCTCGTCATCGCCCAGATCCGTCTGCGGGGACTGGACCTCGGCGGCCACGGCCCAGGCCCGGCCCGTGGCCTCGCCCGGCATCCGCCGACCCACCTCGACCAGGCTCGCGCTCCGCAGCCCCTTGCCCGGCGAGAGCAGCGAGATGGCCTCCAGCAGGTTGGTCTTGCCCGCGCCGTTGGCCCCGAACAGATAGACGCTGCGGCCCTCGGGTCGCAGGCGCGCGCGCTCGTAAGAGCGGAAGTCGGTCAGGGTCAGGGAAAGCAGGGCGGCGCGGCTCACCGGGGGGTTCTAGCCTATTAGGCGCGCCACCCTAACCCCGTTCAGCCGAACTTGTAGCCGCACAGCTTGTTGCCATCCAGGTCGCGGAAATAGGCGAAATAGACCCCGGGCATCCGCTCGCCCGGCGCGCCTTCGTCGGTTCCGCCCAGTTCCAGGGCCTTGGCGTGGAAGGCGTCGACCTCCTCGCGGCTCTCGAAGTCGAAGCCGCCCATCATGCCGTTGCCGACGCAGGCCTCCGCGCCGTCATAGGGTCCGAGCACCCCGAACAGCCCCGTCCCCTTGCCGCGATAGAGCCGCCCGCCCGAAGCGTGCTCGTGAATGCCCGCCATGCCGATAGATCCCAGCAGGGCGTCGTAAAAGGCCTTGGCCTCATCGAGTTTGTTCGACCCCACCGTCATGTAGCTGACCCGTGCCATGCGCAGTCCTCCCGTTTTCTTATGCAACCAAGGCTAGCACGGGTGGAAACTGGGGCAAGTCGAGGCGCGTCAAATCGCAGCAACCTTGTTGCGACACCACAGGTTGCTTGCGCGACGAAGCTTGTCGGTCACGAATAGCGCTAACAAAGCCCTGGGGAGGGGACTCATGCGACACAAGTTTTCGGGCGCACCGCGCCAATGGTGGCAGAACAATCCTGAACTCGGCCTCGCGACCGGTTTCGCCGTGGTCTGCGGCGTGCTGTGGCTGGTGGTGAGAGTGCTTGGGGTGGGGTGAGGCCGAGGGGTGGTTGAGGCTGGGCATTCTGGCCGGTTTCGACATTGCGGACGAAGAATCCCGTCTCTCGAAGAGAGAGGGTTACGCGCTCTGACTCCCGAACAGCCCGCTTGGCGGAAGCTCGCCATCAAGATTTCAAGGCGCGGCCTCGCCGTTACGGGCGGATTGGGAGGGGCTGGGCGCCCATCCAGCGTTCCTTCCCTCCCCGTAGAGGGCAGGAACAGAGAGTCTGGGGATCGGGATGGGCGAGGTATCGCCTCTGCGCGCTACACCCGCAGCGGCATCAGCACGTATTTCACGCCCGGATCGGTCGGATCGACCACCAGGGTCGGCGAGGCTGGGTCGGCGAAGCGGAACTCGGCGATCGGGCCGCCGATCTGGCCGCAGACGTCCAGCAGGTAGCGGGCGTTGAAGCCGATCTCGAAGGGCTCGCCGTCATAATCGACCTCGACCTCTTCCACGGCCTGGCCGGCTTCCATGTTGCGGACGGTCAGGGTGATGCGGCCCGGCTCGATGGCCAGCTTCACCGAGCGGCTCTTCTCGGCCGAGATGGTGGCCACCCGGTCGACGGCCTTGGCGAACAGGTCGTTGTCGAGGGTCAGGATCTTGGCGTTGTCGCGCGGGATGACCCGCAGATAGTCGGGGAAGGCCCCGTCGATGACCTTGGAGGTCAGGGCGGCGCGACCGAACTCGAAGCGCACCTTCTGGGCCGAGATCTGCAACTCGACCTGCTCGCCGGCCGATTCCATCAGGCGGCGGGCCTCCTGGATGGTTTTGCGCGGCACGATGATGCCCGGCAGGCCGGCGGCGCCCTCGGGGGCGGCCATCTCGGCCAGGGCCAGGCGGTGGCCGTCGGTGGCCACGGCCCGCAGCTTGACCTCGCCGCCGTCATTGTCGGTGTGGAGATAGAGGCCGTTCAAGTAGTAGCGGGTCTCTTCGGTCGAGATCGCAAAGCGGGTCTTGTCGATCAGCCGCATCAGATCGTTGGTGTCGACCGAGATGCGGCCCGACAGGCCGTCGCTGCTCATCACCGGGAAGTCGCCGGCCGGCAGCACCGGCAGGTTGAAGCGCGAGCGACCGGCCTGGATCACCAGGCGCGGATCGTCGCCGCTGAAGCTCAGCGACACGTCCGAGCCGTCGGGCAGCTTGCGGACGATTTCATAGAGGGTCTGGGCGGGCGCGGTGATCTGGCCGGGCACGTCGATCTGGGCCAGGCCCTCGTCGATGATCTCCATGTCCAGGTCGGTGGCCGAGAACGACAGGGTGTCGCGGTCGGCCGACAGCAGGATATTCGATAGGATCGGGATGGTGTTGCGGCGCTCGACGACGCTCTGCACGTGACCCAGCGCCTTCAAAAGCGCTGCCCGCTCGATGGTAAGCTTCATATCTCGGTCCAGGTCCCGCCGCCGACGAAAGAATCCTTCGCGGCCCCGTCATGAATGGACTTGCGACATTAGCGAAATCACGCGGTGGGGGAAGAGGGGGCGAGCGGCGGGATGCGCCGAAATGTGCGGATCGGGCATACGACCCGCACCAACACGCCCGATCGTTACTCGGCGGCGGCCCGTTCGGCCCGGGTCGGCAGCCTCCAGTCCGGGCGGATGAAGTGGCAGGTGTAGCCGTTGGGGATCCGCTCCAGATAGTCCTGGTGCTCGGGCTCGGCCTCCCAGAACGGGCCGGCGGGCTGGACCTCGGTGACCACCTTGCCGGGCCAGAGGCCGGAAGCGTCGACATCGGCGATGGTCTCCAGCGCGGTCTGCTTCTGGGAGTCGCTGGAATAGTAGATGGCCGAGCGGTAGCTCAGGCCCAGGTCGTTGCCCTGGCGGTTCTTGGTGGTCGGATCGTGGATCTGAAAGAAGAATTCCAGGATGCGGCGATAGCTGATGATCGCCGGGTCGAAGACGATCTCGATCGCCTCGGCGTGAGTGCC
>JACMOF010000193.1 GCA_014378155.1 Caulobacter sp.
AACGCGGAACAAGTGCTCTGATCCGCAGTTGCTTTGGC
Organism: Caulobacter sp.; assembly: GCA_014378155.1. Classification (GTDB taxonomy): domain Bacteria; phylum Pseudomonadota; class Alphaproteobacteria; order Caulobacterales; family Caulobacteraceae; genus Caulobacter. Next base: position 39 of record JACMOF010000193.1, read on the forward strand.
GACGGCGTCCTCTGGCGCGAACGCTTCGCTGACCTCAGAACTCTGTTAAAGGAAATTGAGCCATGACCGACGTCGCCCTGAAGCCCGGCACGCAGGACATCGTGGCCGACGAGGTGTTTCCACATGCGCAGGAGACGCTTTGGAAGGCCCTGACGACAGGCGACCTGATCGCCCGCTGGCTGATGGAGCCCACCGGCTTGGCGTGGATTGGAAAGTTTCGGAGTTCGTTCTGATCCACAGCCTGGTCGGCCAAACCCGGCACATTCCCCTGGGGCGACGGAAGCTTGCCTGATGTCCCAAAGGACATCGCTCTCCGGACTGAACCAATCGCCAGCTGGCGAATTGTCTAGCCGTATCCCCCTCTTGATTTGCACTGTCCCGGAGCTTCGCGCTCCGGGACTTTTTCGTTCAGACGACCAGGCGCTGGCCCGGTCCCCTGGCGAGTAGCGCCGCGACATGGCTCAACGCCTCGCGCAGCACAGATTGCTTGGCCGGGCCGCCCAGCGAGATGCGCAGGCCGTTGGCGTGGTCTGGCGTAGTGGCGAAGGCCTCGGCGGCGACCAGCGACAGGCTTTGGGCGGCCCCCTGGGCGTGCACCCGTCCCGCATGCCAGTCCGGAGGCAGGTCGAGCCACACATGAATAGACTCCGCCGCGCCCCTCGCGGTCGGCAGGATTTCGCCGGCCAGGGCCCGCCGCGCGCGGGCCTCGAGACGGACCGCCGAAAGGACGCGCTCGGCGGCGCCGTCGCGGATCCAGCGCACGGCCACCGCCGTGGTCAAGGGCGAGCCCATCAAGGCCGTGGCGCGCAGGCGCGATGTGATCCGCTCGGCCATTCCGCTGGACGGCGCGACCACGAACGCCGTCCGTAAACCCGGAGACAGCGTCTTGGACAGTGTCGCCACATGGAAGGCCAGATCCGGCGCAAGCGTGGTCAGGGCCGGAAGCGGAGCGTCGAACAGGCGGCTATAAGGATCGTCCTCGATCAGCCAGACGCGGTGTGCGCTGGCGATCGCGGCGACCTCGCGGCGTCGGGCCAGGCCCATCGTCGTGGCGACCGGGTTCTGGGTCGTCGGCACCACATAGATCGCCGCAGGCCGCTGCTCGCCGCAAAGTCTGTCCAGCGCCTCGGGCACGAAGCCCTGGTCATCGACCGAACAGGCCAGCAAGCGAAGGTCCAAGGTCTCGGCCAGGGCGAGCAGGCCGGGATAGGTCAGCGGCTCGACGACCAGACTCTGGCCGCGGCCGGCGATCGTCAGCAGGAGAGCGGTGAGGGCGGCCTGGGCGCCGGGGCAGACCATGATGCGGTCAAGGGCGATCTCGCCCATGACGGGGGCGAGCCAGGCCGCGCCGGCCGCGCGCTGACCCGGCGTGCCGGGTCCAGCGTGATAGGCCATCAGGGTGGCGAAGTCGGTGCGATCCAGGATGGCGGCGGGGGTCTCCTTCAACAGCGCGGCCAGCGACAGGCCGGTCGGCGGCGGCGGAAGGTTCATGCTCAGATCCACCACCCCCGCGTCATCGTCGCCGACCCGGCGGCGCACGAAGGTGCCGCGTCCGACAGCCCCCTCCACCAGGCCCTTGGCCCGGGCCGCGCCATAGGCGCGGGTTACCGTCGTGAAGTCGATGCCGAGTTGAGCGGCGACGGCGCGCTGTGGGGGAAGTTGGTCGCCTGGTTGCAACTCTCCCCCCCGGATCGCGGTTTCAAGAGCCTGGACCAGCGCCAGATAGATCGGCAGGCCGCCGCGTGGCTCGATACGCCCTAGCCAGCCGGCGATGGGAAGGTCGCGGGTCACGGTTGTGTATCCATGACGAAATACATACATTCTAACCATAATGTATGCAATCCGCTCCACTTTGTATGTAAGGCCCGGCGATGACTCCCGTCCTCAATTCTCCATCGAGCCTGAAGGCGGGTTTGCTCTGCCGGTGTCCGCGCTGCGGTGAAGGGCGGCTCTACAGCGGGTTCCTGACGCTGGCGAAGGCCTGCGATCGCTGCGGCCAGGACTTCGCCTTTGCAGAACCCGCCGACGGCCCGGCCTTCTTCGTCATGACCGGCGTCGGCATATTGGTGATAGCCGTCTGGGCCTGGAGCGTCGTGGCTTTCCAGCCGCCGATCTGGGTTCAGTTCGCGACGGTTTTCCCCGCGCTGCTGGTGGGTTGCCTGGGCACGCTACGGCCGGTGAAAGCCTGGCTGGTCGCCGAGCAATATATTCACAAGGCCAGCGAGGGCGGCGCTTCGAGCGTCCAGAGCCGACCGGAGTAGCGGGGAGCGCCGCCTGGTTTCAAAATCACCAGTTGAACAGTGCGCCGTCTTCGAGGCGGTTCACCGGCAGGCTGGCGGGGCGGTAGGCTGCTGGGCGGCCAAGGCCTCGTCGATATCGACGCCATGGCCCGGCGCTTCGCCAGGGTGAAGTTCGCCATCCTTGAAGGAGTAGGCGGGGGATGAGCCCGCCCTTTTTCCGTTTTGCCCGATGGCGCGCGAACTCTACTGTGGCCAGAACAAGAATCTGACCGCGCACGGAGCAATCAGGCGTGACGACCACGATCTACGGGATCAAGGCCTGCGACACGATGAAGAAGGCGCGCGACTGGCTGGACGGTCACGGCGTGGCCTACGGATTCCACGACTACAAGGCCGCCGGTGTCGATCCCGCCAGCCTGGAGGCCTGGGCCAAGGCCGTGGGCTGGGAGACCCTGCTCAACCGCGCCGGCACGACCTTCCGCAAGCTGCCCGAGGCCGACAAGCAGGACCTGGACGAGACCAGGGCCATCGCCCTGATGTTGGCCCAACCGTCGATGATCAAGCGTCCGGTGCTCGACTTTCGGGGCCGACTCCTGGTTGGGTTCAGGCCCGATCAATACCAGGAGGCGATGGGCTGATGGACGCCCGCATCGATCTCGTCATCTTCGACTTCGACGGCACCCTGGCCGATAGCACCGCGTGGGCGATGCGCGCGGTGCGGCCGCTGGCCGAGCGGTTCAAGTTCAAGGCCGTGACCGAAGACGAGATCGCCATGCTGCGAGGCCGCTCCAGCCGCGAGATCATCGCCTATCTGGGCCTGCCGCTCTGGAAGGTTCCGCTGGTCGCCGCCCAAGGCAAGAAGATGATGGCGGCCGAGGCCCATTCCATTCCGCTGTTCTCCGGCACCGGCGACTTGCTGCGCAGCCTGTCGGCGGCGGGGCGGAGGCTGGCGATCGTCAGCTCCAATTCCGAGGCGACCATTCGTTCTATCCTCGGGCCCGACCTGGCCGTCCTGGTCAATCACTTTGGCTGCGGCGCGGCGATCTTCGGCAAGGCCGCCAAGTTCAGGTCCGTGGTCAAGGCCTCGGGCGTCGCCAAGGACCGCGTGCTGTGCATCGGCGACGAGACTCGCGACATCGAGGCGGCCCGCGAGGCGGGTCTGGCCTGCGGAGCCGTGGAATGGGGCTACGCCACCCGGCGGGCCCTGGCCGATCA
>JACMOF010000194.1 GCA_014378155.1 Caulobacter sp.
CCTTCCCGCTCGACCACCCCCTACCGCCCGTCAGGTCGCCGGCCGACGTCCCTCCCCGTGCGATGGGGTGAGCAGAGTATGCGGGCGCCAGAAGGGGGTGGGTGTCAAAAAGATCGAGAAAGTTTAGAGCGTTGATTTTGAATGACTTTGTTTCGTGACCACTCGCGTCGAACGGCTCATGCGCCTTTCTATCCTTTGCGGGGAGGCGTGGAACCCTCAACCTTGGTCATCTGCCGAAAATTGATCGCTGCTTTTTCATCCTCTCATCCCGGCGGAGGCCCGGATAAAAGGAATTTCGGGTGTTGCTTCCATCGGAAGCAAACCGCTCTAGGCCTCGATCTCGCGGTCCGGGAAGGCCAGCTTGGCCGCGAAGGCCACGAACAGCACCCAGCGAAAGTCATTATAGACCACAGCGATGCTCTCGGTCAGGGCCACCAGACTGTAGACGACCAGGAAGGGGAAGGCGAGCAGCGCGCCCCGGTCGCGGAACACCGCGATCACCGCCAAGGTCATGGTCTGCAAGTAGAATAGCCCCCAGGCGATCAACCCCACCAGGCCCATGCCCAGCCACTGTTCCAGCCAGCTGTTATGGGCGTGCTGGGCCTGGAAGCCAGCGTTCTTGCTGATCCAGGCAAAGGGGCCCCAGCCGGTCTTGTCGCCCCACACCGCCTGGTAGCCATAGCCGAGCCAGGGCCGGTCCTCGATCTCGCGCATCACCGCGCTCCAGATCTTGGTGCGGCCGGTCAGGGTGGCGTCCTTGCCGAGGATCGAGAAGAACACATCGGCGGCGAACAGGATGAAGGCGGCCAGAAGCACCACGCCGGTTACGCCGGCCCAGGTGGCGGCGACTCCAGCGGCGGGGCTGCGGCGGGCCACTAGCACGAAGCCGATCGCGCCCATGCCCAGCACCAGCGAGACCAGCGAGGTCTTTGACGTCGACATCAGCACCAGCACCAAGGCCAGGCCCGCGAAGGTCCACCACAGGTGAGCGCGCCGGGGGTTGAGCAGCGCGGCAGCCGAGAGGATGCAGAAGCCGAAGGCCATGTTTCCGCCCAGGCCGTTCTTCTCGCGCCAAAGGCCGCGCCAGGCGCCGGGGAAAAGCTCGGTCATGATCCCGATGCGCGGCACGGCCAGACAGACGACGAAACTGGCGATGATCAAGACCGCGAAGGCCGCTCCCACCACCTCGGCCAGCTGCGGCCAGCGAAACCGCGCCGCCAGGGCGACGCCGCCCAGGGTGGTGCAGACCAAGGCGAAACAGCGCCGGGCTGTCTGGTCGGGGTTCACCGACCAGACCATCGAGGCGACAACCACGACCAGCAGCACGATCAGGAACGGCTGTCGGATCAGCACCCGGAAGGTCGCGCCAGGCCGCAGGGCGATCAGGGCGAAGCCGGCGGCATAGGCGGGCAGGTAGGCGACTCGCAGGATCGCAGAGCCGGCCTCGGTGGCGCTCTCACCCACCAACGGCAATTCCCAGCCGCCGCTATAAAGCAGCAGGGCGAAGACCGCCAAGGCGAAGAGGGCGATGTGGGCGAAGGTCAGGCGGGCCGGCGCGGCGGCGGGCGCCGTTCCGTAAAGGCTCACGCCGGGCTCCTCAAGGCAGGATGGCCTTCAGGAAACGGGGCGGCTGGACCGAGGCCTGGTTGAAGAACACGCCGGCGCAGCGGCCGCCGGCCGAGGCCAGGGCGTCGCGCAACAGGCCGGGCGGCCGCACGTCGGGTTGCTGGGCGCTGACCACCATCACGATCTGGTCCATGTGCTGGGCCAGGGTCAGGGCCGCCTGGGAAGTGTCGGCCGAGGGACTATCGACGATGATGATCTCGGCGTGGCGGCGCAGGGCCGACCAATATTCGACGCCGGGCAGGATATGGACCTTCTGGCGGCCGCGCAGGGCCTCGCGGTTAAATCGAGTAACCCACAAGCTCGGCCCACCGACGCTATGGGCGGTCAGGTACTTGGCGTCGGGCCAGACGCCGCCGTCGGGCTTGGGGGCCGGCGGCTGCACGGTAAAAAAGGCCGAGCCGTCCGGCGAGGCCGGCGCGCCGGGGCCCATGGCGCCGTAGCGTTCGGGGTCGGCGGCGATGGCCTGGTATTGCGGCGAAGTGACGAGGTCGAGGTCGATCAACCAGGTCTTGCGACCGGCCCGCTTGGCGGCGAAGCGGGCGAATTCGCGGGCGGCGGTCGAAGTCCCCTCCCCACGCCGGGCGGATACGAACTGGACGACATGCGCGCGGCCGGGCGCGGGGGCACCCAAGGACCCCCACAGCTCAGCCATCTCGACGTTCAAGTCCACCATTCGCCGAATCGCTACGCGTTGAAGTCCGTTCACCTTAAGGCCCAAACGCTTTCGCGTGAAAGGCGACGAAAGCGCCCAGGGCCAAGCTGATAAAGCCGCCCCAGGCTGTTAGGTTCATTTCAGCGCTTGTAGGCCGCCGTGGCCAGCACCGGCAGGTTCAGGGTGCGCGCGGCCGAAGCCGGAGTTTGCAGGCCCGGACGTAGCAGCATCCGCACGAGACCGGCGCAGGCGGCCGAGAACGCGGCGAACAGGAAGGCCAGGACCAGGATCGGCTTTTTCAGGCTCTTGCCGGTCGAGGGCGCCACGGCGCGCTGGACGATGCGGATATTGTCGCTGCCCTCGGCCGACATCTGGCGCTGGGCCTGGTCCTGCTGTTCCTTGACCGTGAAGTCGCGAACATTGGAAGATAGCACGTCACGGTCGCGGCTGAGCTGGTTGAAAGTGGGCTCCAGCTCCGACAACCGCAGCAGGCGCTGGTTCACGTCCTGGACTTGCTGGCTGTAGGCGACCTGCGCCTGTTGCAGGGCCGCGACCTCGGCCGCCAGGTCGTTCTGAGTGGATTGCAGGGTCTGCCAGATCGGATTGGGACCGCTTCGCCGCGCGCCATCGCCGTTAGTGCGGCCCGAGGCGATGCCCTGCTCCAGCTGAGAGATCTGGGCCTCGATGTCGCGGACCGGTTGGGTGCCGGGCCGATAGCGCGACAGCAGGCCCTCGCGATCCAGCTTCAGCTGGGCCAGCTTGCCGCTCGCAGACATGTCGCTGTCGCGATAGAGCACCATGTCGGCTGGCGTGCGCGCCAGCTCGCCCCGCACCGAGGCCAGGCGGCCCCTGCGGTCCTGAAGCTGCGCTTCGGTGGCGTATTTCTGCGACTCGGCTTGGGCCTGCAGCTGGGTCAAGGCGGTCTTCTGGGCAGTGAAGTCGCCGATGTTGTTGCCCGACAGGAAGGCCTGATAGGCGGTATCGGTCTCGGCCAGCTTGTCGGCGAAGATGTCGCGCTGACGCTCAAGGCCATTGTCGCTGGAGCCGATCAGCAGGCTGCGGCGATAGATCAGATACTCCTCGAGCAGGGTGTTGAGCACCTTCTCGGCGACCTCGGCGTTCTTGTTGGAATAGGACAGCCGGATGATCGAGTTGTCGGGGGCGGTCTCGATCTTCAGGTTGCGGGCGAGCGCGTCACGTCCCTCGGCGATCAGCTTGCGCTTCCCCTCGGGCGAGGCCCTGGAATATTTGGTGGCATGGGCTGGGAAGATCTTGCCAAAGCCGACCTTGCGGATCACCCGCTCGCGCAGTTCGCTGCTGCCGAGGATTTCGGCTTCCGACTGGATCACCTGGTCGACGTCCGGCACCGCGCCCCGCGCGGCGTCGCCGGCTCGGGGCTCGTAGACATATTCCTGGCCCAGGCGGACAAACAGGCTTGAGGTGGCGGTATAGGTCTTCTTCATCGTGGTGGCGAAGGCCAGGCCGATGCAAAAGATCACCATGAACACGCCGAGCATCAGCCAGCGCTCGCGCCAAAGCAAGGTGACGAAATCGGTCGGCGCGTAGCGGGCGCGCGCCGCCCAGTCGCTTCGCGACGGGGGTTCGTGCGGCACGCTGGTCCAGGCGCTCGTCGTCGACATGCGAATCCGATGGGTTCAAGTCTCGACCTCACCCTGGTCGGTCGCGCCTTAAGGCTTCGTTACCCATTCCTGTTAAGACTTGCCGCATGCACAGGCGCACCATCCTCTCGGCGGCTTTCGCCCTGCCCTTCCTGGCCAGCGGTCTTTCGGCCTGCGGCCACGTGGACGGCGAGCCCATCACGCCCACGGCCCGCCCGACGGCCGATTTTCCCGACATCGGCTACGCCGAATGGACGGACGACGAGCCAGACTACCGATTCTATCCGGGGGACGAAATCGATGTCCGCGTGCCCTCGGCGGTCGAGCTGAACAAGTCCGCGGTGATCCAACCCGATGGCCGCGTCGCTTTGCCGTTGATCGGTCCGGTGATGGCCGCCGACCGCACCATCGGTGAACTTGAGGCCTCGATCACCCAGGCCTATGGCGCCCAGTTGTTGCGGCCGAAGGTCGAGGTGTCGGTCAAGACCACGGCGCCGCTGAAGGTTTTCGTGGGCGGAGAGGTTGGCAATCCTGGCGTCTATGACATGGCCGGCGACGGCGACGCCCTGCGGGCGGTGATCCAGGCCGGGGGCTTCAAGGCCTCGTCCAAGCGCAGCTCGGTGGTGATCATTCGCCGGGGCCCGGGCGGTCGTCCGATGCTGCGCACCGCGAACCTGCTTTCGGGAATGACAGGCGGCGGGGCGGACTTGGTGCCGCTACGTCGGTTCGACATCGTCTATGTGCCGCGCAGCGGGGTCGCCGAGGCGGGCCTGTTCATGCAGCAATATTTCCGCGACCTGCTGCCGATCAATTTCAGCTACGCGGTCAACGGCTTTAACGGAAACTAGAGCATTTTTCGAGCGAAGTGGCTCCGGTTCGCGTGAAGAAAAATGCGTTAAAACAGAAGATTAGAGCTCACGGCCTGACGCAGTCAGGTCGGGAAATGCTCTAGGTCGCCCACCCGGCGCTTCAGACGTCCGGGAAAGGGAAGGCGTGGGTTGAACCCGTCAGGGTTCAGCCGTTGGCCAGCCATTCGCGCGCCTGGCGCTGAGCTTCGGC
>JACMOF010000195.1 GCA_014378155.1 Caulobacter sp.
CCGGTGGTGTAGCCCTTCTCGATGCTGGCCGGTACGGGCCGCACGCCATAGGTCAGGCGCGGCAAGGTTCCGAAGTGGGCGGGCAGCTGGTCGTCCGAGCGCTTGGCGATCTCGCTGGCCTTTTCCAGCAGCTGCTGGCGGCTGGTGGCGTAGAAGCGCGGGTCCTTGCGCAGAAAGGCGATGAAGGCCGGCAGGTCGCCCGTGAAGCCCGCCTGCCGCATCACCGTCTGCATCCGGCCCCGGATGCGCGCCACCTCCGACAGGCCCAGGGCGTGGACCGCGTCGGGCGTCATGGTCGTGGTGGTATGGCGGCGCACCAGGAAGGCATAGTAGCGTTGGCCATCGGGCAGGTCGGTCGCGGCCAGGCTCTTGGCGGCATGCGGCAGGTATTCCTGTTCCAGGAAGGTCACGAAGCCGGCGCGGGCGGGCGACACCTTGTCGGCCAGCACCTCGGACCCCTCGGCCAGCAGGGCGGCGCGGCGATCGGCGGGGATGGACGCGGGCAGGTCGCGCAGCGGGGCCAGCAGCGGCTCGTCGACCACCGGCGTGGCGGCCGTTCGGCGGGCGCGGTCCAGCACGGCCCGCGCGGTCGGGACGGCTTGGACAAAGCCCGTGCTGATCCCGCGCCGGGCGTTGGCGATATTGGCGGCGTACCAGTCGGGCGTGGCGGCCAGCAGGCCGATCCACTGGCGCGCCTCGGCCTCGCTCTTCGGGTGCATGCCGTTGGCGCGGTACAGCAGGGTCACGTCGAAGCCGCCGTCGGTGTTGAACGGCATCCGCGCCTCGTCGAACGACAGGCCCTCCAGCCGCTCGTCGAGACTCCATTTGAGGATGGCGTGGGTCAGGCGCTGGTCGGGGGTCAGGCCGGCCAGGTCGACGCCGTCCAGGGCCTGGCGGGCGGCCGTCAGCTGAGCCTTACGCGTGGCGTCGGCGGCCGGTCCTACTGGCGGAAACTTGAAGCGCGAAGCCTCGTCGGCCCCGCCCTCCCCGTCGTCCTCGCCCGCCCCGGAGGCCTCATAGGCCTTGACGGCCTGATCCAGCCGGTCGGCGGCGCCGGGCGTCGCGGCGGCCGCCGCGCCATTCAGGGCGAGGGTCAAGGCCAGGCCTACAAGGACGCGCTTGAACATTGGAAGTTCCCCGCTAAAGCCTCGCGGTTAGAGCAGGAATCGCGGCGCCGCCCAAACGGCTAGAACGTCGTCTTGCAGCCTTGCTTGGCGTGGACGCCGCGCAGGAAGCCGCGACGGGCGAAGCCGGCGTCGAGGGCGGCGTTCATGCGGCGCTCGGCGGGGGCGGCGCCGGACACTTCGCGCACTAGCCCGCGGAACGGGATGATGGCGTTGACCACGGTCTTGCCGCCCGCCTCGGCCAGACGGCCGACGCGGTTTTCCTTGTACTCGTTGCCGACGTTGTAGTCGGGGCCGAGTTCGCCGTTGAGGCTGGCGATCTCGGCGGCCAGCGCCTTGCAGGTTTTCAGGCCCTTGATGTTGTAAGGGTCGCTGGCGGCCTTGGCCAGGATCGGCGGTACGTCGCGCTTCATCACGCCGACGTCGCGAGCCGGCTGGGTGCCGATCTCCAGGGTCTTCTTGCGCGCGCCGTCTTTCCAGCTTTCGTTGGTCTCGTCGGCGGGTTTCTTCTGCACCACCTTGGCGGGGACCTTGCCCGGATCCCTGCTCGGATCCTCCGGCTGGATCTGGCGCTCGGCTGCGGTCTCCTGGATCTTGGCTCTTGCCTGGGCGTGCGCCTGGCCAGCCAGCATAAGCGCCGCCGCAGCGACCGTCATAGAGGCCAGGCGAGCGCGTCCAAGGTTCATTCGAGTCATGTGCCGTTCCTACACCTTCACCGGCCCGACGCAGGTGAACGCCGTTTATAAACGGCTAGCTTCACAGTGGGTTCCGCAGCGCACCCAAGGCCCACCGGATGCGTCACGCTTCAAATTCTGAGGAGGAAATTGGAGCGGGCGAAGAGATTCGAACTCTCGACCCCAACCTTGGCAAGGTTGTGCTCTACCACTGAGCTACGCCCGCATCCGGGATCTTCTGGGTCTCGTTCCACGCTCCGAAATCCGGAGAATGGAGCGGGCGAAGAGATTCGAACTCTCGACCCCAACCTTGGCAAGGTTGTGCTCTACCACTGAGCTACGCCCGCATCGGCGAGGGCTGAAACAGCGCCCCGCGACGAGGAGGCGGCTTATGGCAGAGCGCCCCGCGGTTGGCAAGCGGTCTGAGGGAGGGTTGCAGCGCATGATGGTGGACATTGCAAACTCCTCCCCCTTTGGGGCAGGCGGCCGAAGGCCGGTGGGGGGAGTATTGGGGTCGTCGATCTTGTTCGTGGCCCGCGTCCAATCACTCCCCGCTCCGTCGGCTGCGCCGACACCTCCCCCACAGGGGCCCCACAGGGGGAGCAACTGGGGTTGCGCCGAGGCTCGTTTTGCCCGTTCATTCGCCCCCTCATTTTCAGGAACTTAGCGTTTGCGTCTGTTCGTGTTCGGATTGGGTTATGTCGGCCTGGCCTTCTGCAAGGCCCTGGTCGCGAAGGGCTGGAGCGTCGTCGGGACGACGCGGGGCGCTGACCGCGCCGTGTCGCTGCGCGCCCTTGGGATCGAGACCATCGACGCCAACGACCGCGCCGCGATGACCGCCGCCCTGACCGGCGTCAACGCCGTGCTGATTACCGCCCCGCCCACCGCCGAGGGTTGCCCCGGCCTGCAGGCGGTGATCCCCGCCCTGGCCGCAGCCCAGGCCTTTCCCGACTGGATCGGCTATCTGTCGACCACCGGGGTCTATGGCGACTTCGAGGGCCGCTGGGTGTTCGAAAGCTCGCCGCTGAAGGCCCAGTCGGTCGAGGGCGCCCGCCGGGTCGGCGCCGAGCGCGACTGGCAGGAGGTGGGGCGCGGCATGGGCCTGACCGTGACCACCTTCCGGCTGCCCGGCATCTACGGCCCTGGCCGCAGCGCGCTGGACCGCCTGCGGGCCGGCGAGGGCCGGCGTATAGTCAAGGCTGGCCAGGTGTTCAGCCGCATCCATCTGGACGACATCGTCACCGGCCTGCTGGCCTCGCTGGACCGGCCCAGGGCGGGCGGCGTCTATAATCTGTGCGACGACGAACCGGCCCCGCCGCAGGATGTCATGGAACACGCCGCCGGCCTGCTGGGCGTGGCCGTGCCGCCGGACCTGCCGTTCAACGAACTGGGCCTGTCGCCCGCCACCCGCCGCTTCTACGCCGAGAACAAGCGCGTCTCGAACGCCCTGGCCAAGGCCGAGCTGGGCTGGCGGCCGAGATATCCGACCTATCGAGAGGGGCTGGCGGCGATTTTGGCGGGCGGGGGCTAGGGTCGCCCTACTCCTCCTCGGCGCTCGCCCACGGCGCCGGCGCCAGGGCTTCCAGGTTCGGCGCACCGCGGATGCGGGCGGCTCGGGCGAGGCGGCGGGAGACCAGGTCGCCTTCGCCTTCCGTCGCGACCCGTGACCGCGCCTCGGCCACGGCCGCCACCAGCCGCTCCAGGTCCTGGGGCCGCGACAGCCGATGATCGCCGTCCTTGATCAGGGTGAAGACCACGTCGCTTGAGGTCAGGCTGTTGGCCAGTTCCAGGGCGTGGGTCCAGGGCACATCCGGATCGGCGCCGCCTTGCAAAACGCGCACGGGAACGTCGATCGGCACGGCGCCTTGCAGGATCGACCAGCGCGCGCCGTCTTCCAGGAGTTCGCGGGTGATCGGATAGCCGCCGTCCTCGTAGTCGGAAGGCCGGGTCCAGAAGCCGTCGCGGGCGATGGCCGTCTTGGCCTCGGCGGAAAGTTCGGGTTCCATCAGCTTTTCGGTGAAGTCCGGAGCTGGGGCGATCAGCACCATGGCCTTGACACGCTCGGGCCGGGCGATGGCCGCCAGACACGCGATCCAGCCGCCCATCGACGAGCCCACCAGCACCAGCGGGCCCTTCGTCAGGTCGTCGATCACTGACAGGGCGTCCTCGCGCCAGCGGCTGATGGTGCCCTCGGCGAAATCGCCGTCCGATGCGCCGTGGCCGAAATAGTCGAAGCGTACGAAGCCGCCGCCGGTGGCCTGGGCCTGGTCAGCCAGAACCTGCGCCTTGGTCCCCGTCATGTCCGAGTGGAAGCCGCCCAACCAGACCACGGTCGGGCCATTGCCGATAACCTTGTGATAGGCCAACCTGAAATTGTCGTCTCGGGCGTGGTATTCAACGGAATCGGTCATGGCGCGGCCTTGTTCATTTCGATAACTACGACCCCGTAACCCTCGCCAGAGCAACGCGTGTCCATTCTCCCCGATGATTTCACGCTTCTGCAAGTGACCCCCGAGCTTGAAACGGGCGGCGCCGAGCAGACGACGATCGACGTGGCCCACGGCGTGATCGCCCAGGGCGGCAAGGCGTTGGTCGCCACCAAGGGCGGACGGATGGCCGCGCGCCTTGAGGCCGATGGTGGTCGCCTGGCCCAGATGCCGGCCCAGACCAAGAACCCGCTGATCATGCTGGGCAACGCCGCCCGCCTGGTCGACCTGATCCGCCGTGAAAAGGTCAGCCTGGTCCACGCCCGCTCGCGCGCTCCGGCCTTCAGCGCCCTGTGGGCGGCCCACGCGACGAAGGTGCCGTTCATCGCGACCTATCACGGAGTCTACAACGCCAAGTCCAGCCTCAAGCGCTGGTACAACGCGGTGATGACCAAGGGCGACCTGGTGATCGCCAATTCCGAATATACCCGCGCCCACGTCATCGCCGAGCACGGCATTTTGCCCGACAAGGTGGTGGCGATCCCGCGCGGCGTCGACCTGACCCGGTTTGAGCCCGGCCTGGTCTCGGCCGAGCGGGTCGACGCGCTGCGCAAGGCCTGGGGCGTATCGTCCGAGGACCGCCGCCTGAAGGTGGTGCTGGCCGGCCGGCTGACCCGCTGGAAGGGCCAGGCCCTGGCCATCGAAGCCCTGGCCAAGCTCAAGGCCGTCGGCGAGCTGCGCATCCTGCTGCTGCTGGTCGGCGACGACCAGGGCCGCAAGGCCTATCGGGCCGAGCTGGAACACATGATCGCGCAGGCGGGCCTGCAGGACAGCGTCAAGCTGTGCGGCCATTGCGACGACATGCCCGCCGCCTATCTGGTTGCCGACCTAGCCATCGCGCCCTCGCTGGAGCCCGAGGCCTTCGGCCGCACGGCGGTCGAGCCGCAGGTGATGGGCAAGCCGGTGATGGCCGCCGATCATGGGGCGGCGCGCGAGACCGTGCTGAACGGCGACACCGGCTGGCTGGTCAAGCCGGGCGACCCGGAAGCCTGGGCCGAGGCCCTGTCCAACGCTTGCGAGGCGGGCGCGGCGCGACGTCAGATCATGGGCATGGCGGCCCGGGCCCGCGCCCGTAAATTGTATTCTGTTGACGCGATGGTCGAAGCAACGCTCAAGGTCTACGCGCGCGTTCTGGAGACGAAGAGTTGAGCAAGGAAGTCAAGAAGGTCCTGGTCATCAAGCTGGGCGCCCTCGGCGATTTCGTACTGGCCCTGGCGGCGATGAAGAAGATTCGCGAGGCCCATCCGCGCGCCAAGATCACCTTGCTCACCACCCCGCCCTTCGAAGCCCTGGCCAGGCTGTCGCCCTATTTCAACACCATCGAGACCGACGGGCGGCCCGGCGATTTCGGCGACCTGACAGCCATGCTCGGCCGGATGCGCAAGGCGCGCTACGACAGGGTCTATGACCTGCAGACCAACAGCCGCAGCAACTGGTACTTCCAGGCCCTGCGGCCTTTTCCGCCACAGTGGTCGGGCATCGCCACGGGCTGCGCCCTGCCCCAGCGCGGCAAGGCCCGCGACCACATGCACACCCTGGAGCGGCAGGCCGACCAGCTGAAGCAAGCTGGCATCTGGCCCGACGCCCCCACCGAGCCCGGCAGCGCCCCGCCGCCGGACCTGACCTGGATTCTGCGCCGCACCAAGGAGCCCCGCGGCCCCGTGGCTGGCGCGACGGCGGCCAAGCCCTATGTGCTGCTGGTGCCGGGCGGCTCGGCCCATCGGCCCGAGAAGCGCTGGCCGGTCGAGAGCTATGCGCAGCTCGCGGCGCTGCTGAAGGCGCGGGGGCTGGATATCGTCATCATCGGCGGCCCGCAGGAAAGCGCCATGGCCCGCCAGATCCAAAAGGCCGTCGGCCAGGCCCGCGACCTGACCGGCCGCACCGACTTCGCCCAACTGGCCGTGCTGGGCGCCAAGGCGGCCCTGGCGATCGGCAACGACACCGGCCCCACCCACCTGCTGGCCGCCGCCGGCGCCCCGACCATCGCCCTGTTCTCCGACGCCTCCGATCCCGAACTGTGCGGCCCGCGCGGCCATGTGGCGGTGATCCGCTCGCCGGACCTCAAGGCCCTGCCCGTCAGCACGGTGGCCAGCGCCGCGATCTCGCTGCTGCCGCACTAAGGACCGGGCGGGGACATGCACTTGTGTGTGTCCCCGGGTCTTGGCGTCGTGCCTCCGAGTGGGGACACGCACAAGTGCATGTCCCCAGCTCAGTTCCGATCTCAATACCCCTCGTACCGCCCAGGCTTGTGATTGGCGATGATCACCACGCTGAGCGCGACAGCCGACAGGATGGACAGCAGCAGCCTGTCCCACGAGATCACCGCGAAGGCCGCGACCACGATCACGCAGTCCGACGCCATCTGCACCTTGCCGGGGCTGATCCCGCGTTTCTCGTAGAGCCACAGGGCCAGCACGCCGATGCCGCCGACGCTGGACTTGTGCCGCGCCAGGGCCAGGATCCCCATGCCGATGATCGTGCCGCCGAAGATCGCGGCGAACACCGGGTCGACGCCGGTGATCTTCAGCCAGTGCGGCATGGCCCAGGCCAGGCCCATCAGCAGCAGGTTGGTGACCAGGGTCTTGCCCGTGAACACCCAGCCCAGGGTGCGCTGGGCCAGAACATAGAACGGAATGTTGATCAGGAAGAACAGCACCCCGACCGGCCAGTGGGTCAGGTACGAGATGATCAGCGCCACCCCCGCCACCCCGCCGGTCGACAGGCCCGCGGCCTTCAGCAGGGTCAGGCCCACGGCAATGAAACTGGAGCCGATCAGCAGGGCGTGGACGTCCTCGATCGGCGTATGGCGCGCGGCTGAAGCGGGCGCGGAGGCGGAGGCGACGGGGGCCGCCACGGGGGAGATGGTCATCGGGACTGAACGGATCACGGCTGGAAATGAAGGCCAGCCCGACCGAACGCCTCGCTCCCCTACCCGTTCCTGACACGACAAGGCCCAAAAAGCGGGGCCTTGGACGCGCGGCGCCTTGATAGCGCGGGACTCCTTCGTCATATATCACTAGGCGAACGCGGCGTCCCCAGGGCGCCGCGCGAACCTATTCAACGCCATAGCGCTACGTTCATGCTATCGTGGTGCAAACGCCCTTAAACAACACCGGAGCCGCCCTATTCGCCGTCCTATGCAAACGCCGCCCGTCAAGGATGGTCCGCGTATCAACGAAGACATTCGGGTTCCCCGCGTCCTGCTGATCGACCATAACGGCGAGAAGCAAGGCGAGATGCCGATTTCCGCCGCGCTCGAAGCGGCCGAGGAAGCTGGCCTGGACCTGGTCGAGATCGTTCCCAACGCGAACCCTCCCGTCTGCAAGATCCTGGACTATGGCAAGTTCAAGTTCCAGGAGCAGAAGAAGAAGAACGAGGCCCGCAAGCGGCAGAAGATCGTCGAGCTCAAGGAAATCAAGCTTCGCCCCAACATCGACATTCACGACTATGACGTGAAGGCCAAGTCGATGAGCCGGTTCTTCGAGGAAGGCGACAAGGTCAAGGTGACCCTGCGTTTCCGCGGCCGTGAAATGGCCCACCCCGAGCTGGGCATGAAGCTGCTGCTGAAGGTCAAGGCCGACTTCGACGAGATCGCCAAGGTCGAGTACGAGCCGCGCATGGAAGGCCGCCAGATGATCATGATCCTGGCCCCGCGCTAGGACCAGGCTTTCAGGCCCATTCTGCAAAACGCCCCGGCCCATCGGCCGGGGCGTTTTTCCTTGCCCAGCCGCCCGCAACCGCACCTTGCAAACAAGCGCGACAATGGGCAGGTTGCCCCCGGTATCGGGGAGTCCTAAGTTTTGAAACGCTTTCTGGCCGTCGTTTCGGCCTGCGTCGCCACGGCGAGCACCTTGGCGGGCGTCGCCCAGGCCGAGGTGACGCCTCTGTCGGTCTATGGCGGCCTGCCCAACCTGGAACAGGTGGAAATCTCGCCTGACGGCAAGCTCCTGGCGATCGCGGTGACCGATGGCGAGAAGCGGATGCTGGTCGTCCGTGAGGCGGCCGAGGGCGGCAAACTGCTCAGCGCCATGAACTTCGGAAACACCAAGTTGCGCGCCGTGCAGTGGGCGGGGCAAGAGCACGTGCTGATCACCACCTCAAGCACCGCCGAGGTCTTTGGTCTGAGCGGGCCCAAGCGCGAATATCTGATGGGCTTCGACTTCAACCTGGTCACCAAGAAGCAGACCCTGCTGCTGAAAAACCAGGAAGGCGCGATGAACGTCATTCTGGAAACGCCCGACGTGCGGTTCGTCGACGGCGTACCCCAAGCCTTCGTCGAGGGCGTGCATTTCAACGACAATCGCGGTTGGAACACCCTCTACCGGGTTAATCTGAAGACCGGCGTCACCAAGATGCTGGACAGCGGCGGCAGCGAAAACACCGACAACTGGCTGGTTTCCCCCGCGGGTCAGCCGCTGGCCCAGTCGATCTATGACGAAAAACAGGGCGCCTGGAGCCTGAAGGTCAAGGGCGACGGCGGCTGGACCACGGTCGAGAAGACCGTCTCGAAGATGGGCTCCTTTGGCGTTAAAGGCATGGGGCGCGACGGGCGCAGCGTGCTGGTCTGGGCCTATGACGAGGACACCGACAAGACCCTGCTGCGCGAATACGCCTCAGACGGCGGCCACGTCGACGTGCCGGGCAGCGGCGACTACGACAGCCCGATCCCCGCGCCCGACGGCTCGCGCCTGCTGGGTGGCTACAGCCTGGTCGGCGACGAGCGCCGCTATACCTTCTTCGACACCAAGACCCAGGCCAACTGGAGCGCCGTGCGCAAGGCCTTTCCCGGCGACCAGGTCTCGCTGGAATCCTGGTCGGATGACCGGCGCAAGGTGGTGGTCAAGGTCGACTCGCCTACCCTGGGCCCGGCCTACGCGCTGGTGGATCTGGGCGCCAAGAGCGCCCGCTGGCTGGGCGACATCTACAGCAAGCTGACGCCCGACGGCGTCTCCGAGGTTCGCCCGGTCAAGTACAAGGCCGCCGATGGCCTGGAGATCACCGGCTATCTGACCCTGCCGCGCGGCAAGGAGCCCAAGAACCTGCCGCTGTTGGTGCTGCCGCACGGCGGCCCCGCGTGGCGCGATATGCCGGGCTTCGACTGGTGGTCCCAGGCCCTGGCCTCGCGCGGCTATGCGGTGCTGCAGCCCAATTTCCGCGGTTCGGACGGCTTTGGCCAGGCCTTCCTCGAAAAGGGCTACGGCCAGTGGGGCAAGACCATGCAGACCGACCTGTCGGACGGCGTACGCTATCTGGCCACGCAGGGGACAATCGACCCCAAGCGCGTCTGCATCGTCGGCGCCAGCTATGGCGGCTACGCGGCCCTGGCCGGCGCAACGCTGGATCGCGGCGTCTATCGCTGCGCGTCGTCGGTCGCCGGCCTCTCGGACCTCAAGCGGTTCGTGCTCGACGGCAGCAAGCGTTTCGAGACGGGCAATAACTCGGCCCAGCGCTACTGGCTGCGGTTCATGGGCGCCGATGGCCTCAAGGACCCCGACCTGGCCCTGATCTCGCCGGCCAAGATGGCCGACAAGATCGAGATCCCGCTGCAGCTGATCCACGGCAGGGACGACACCACCGTTCCCTATGTCCAGAGCACCCTGATGGTCGACGCCCTGAAGAAGGCGGGCAAGCCGGTCGAACTGGTCACGCTCGACGGCGAGGATCACTTTCTATCCAGAGGCGCGACGCGACTGCAGATGCTGACCGCGATGGTGGCCTTCCTGGAGAAGAACAACCCGCCGAACTGACCGGCCAAAGACGCCCGGTGAAATTTCGGACAGCGGTCGCCAGGGCGCGTGATCTGGCGTAAACCGCGCGGCCCGATGTCCACGCTCTCAACCCCCGCGCCCTCGGCCGCAGAGGGCCCCGACGCCAGCCCCCGCGCGCTCTATGTCCTGCTGCTGGTTGTGTTCATCAACTTGGTGAGCTTTGGCCTGGTCATTCCGCTGCTGCCCTTCTACGCCAAGTCGCGGAGCGCCAGCCCGTGGCAGGTGACGGCGCTGCAAAAGAGGGACGGCGCTCAAAAGAGGGACACGTGTCCCTCTTTAAGTCCGCTCGGCCCAGGCCGAGATCGTCAAGCTGGAGCGCACCCTGCCGATCCTGCAGCGCCAACTGGACGACCAGAAGATGCTGGAGGCCAAGGGCTATGGCGCCCGCCAAAAGCTCTTGCAGCAGGAACAGGCCATGGTCACCGCCGAGCAGGACCTGATCGCCCAGCGCGGCCGGCTGGACGAGGCCCGCGCCCAGGTCAGCTCCTTGTCACGCGACGGCGCGGAGCTGACCCAGCAGTTCGTCGGCCAGGCCGCCCAGGAACGCGCCGAGGCCGAGGGCCTTGCCGCCACGCGCGGCGACGCCCTGCGCAAGGCCCAGCAGAAGCGCGGTTTGCAGACCCTGACCGCCCCGGTCGGCGGCATCGTCCAGGCGGTGTCTGTGACAACACTTGGCGAGGTGGCCGAGACCGGCAAGCCGATCGTCACCCTGGTGGCCGACGGGGAGGCCCTGGTGGTCGAGGCCCTGGTCCTGGGCCGCGACATCGGCTTCGTGCACACGGGCGATCGGGCGGTCGTCAAGCTGGAGGCCTATCCGTTCACCCGCTAC
>JACMOF010000196.1 GCA_014378155.1 Caulobacter sp.
CTGGCGAGAACTCCTTCAGGTCGGAGTCGACGTAAGCGTAGTTCGAATAGATCCCGAAATTGGCCAGCGGGCCGGGCAGGAAGAAGAACGGCGTCTGGAAGGTCAGTTCCAGGCCCTGGATATAGCCGCCGCCGCCGTTGGCGGGGCTGGCGACCGTGTAGGTCTGGCCGCTGTACGTGACGGGACTTTGCTTCCAGCCGATGTAGGAGTCGACGTCCTTGTAGTAGTAGGACGCGGCGATCAGAGCCTCCGGACGGAAGTACCATTCAGCCGAGGCGTCCAGCTGAACGGCCTCGAACGGGTCGAGCTTGGGGTTGCCGGCGCTGCCGGTATAGGGCGACCAAGTGGTCAGGGTGCGGCTGGCGCGAAGTTCGTCCAGCGGCGGGCGGGCGATCACCTTGGCCAGGCCCAGGCGCAACACCTTGCCATCACCGAAGTCGAACTTGGCGTTCGCCGACGGAAGGAAGTCAGTGTACTGGCTGCCCACCACCACGGACGCGACCGCGCCCGTGGTCTCGGCTCGGAAGCCGGTGCTTTCGGATTCGGTGCGAACCACGCGGGCGCCGATGTTGCCGGTCAGCCAGGCGCCGCCGACGCTGTCGGCCGCGAAGTTTAGCTTGCCATAGCCCTCATAGACCTTCTCGTGGACGCTCCAGTCCTCGGCGGGCTTGTCGTCGGCGCGACTGAACGCGTTGGCGCCGTAGGCGATGGCCGCGATCTTGTCGATGTCGCCGGTCAGTATGGCCGGGAGGTTCGCGCCCTTGCCGATCGTATATGCGGTGAACAGATTGGCCGGCACGGTCACGCCAGTCGGCGCGGGCGAATAGCCCGCCGCCCCGTGTTCCTTGGTGCGATCCGAGGCGCGGACGCCGAACTGCACGCTCTTGAACGGAACGCCTTCCAGCTGGCGGGTGAAGTCGAGAGCGGCGGCCTTGAGTTCATCGTTCAGATGCTCGGGCCCGTCATGCGAACCGTACTGGTTGGCATACTGCGCGAGGCTGATGGTGGGGGCGCTGGTGGTGATGGTCGGGGTCTGGCCGGCCCGGGTGTCGAAGGTGGTCCAGTCTGGATAAGCCTCGACCCGCACGCCCTTCCAGGAATTGGTGCGTTCGGCCTTGGAATAGGAGACGTCGCCGGCCATGGTCCATTGGTCGTTGGTCCATTTGCCGTTGAGGCCGCCAACCAGCAGGTCCTTGTCCTCGGTATAGTGCGACAGCACGGTGGTCACCGAGCTGTAGGGCAGGCGAGCGGCGACCACGGTGTTGTTGATCAGGGTGTAGGACGCGCCGGGCGCGGTGTAGTCGCCCCGGTTGCCGTTGTTCCAGTTGCCCCAGTTGTTGCGGCCCCAGACGGTCTGGTCCTGAAGTTCGGAGATCTTGATCTTCGAATAGAGGACGTCGCCCTTCAGCTCGAACTGGTCGGTCGGCCGCCATTGCAGGCCGCCCGAGACGCCGGTGCGCTTCTGGTCGATGCGGCTGGCCGACTCTTGCGCGCCCCACGGGGTGGCGTCCAGCTTGCCGTCGCCGTTCAGGTCGCCGCTGTAGTCGCTGGCGCCGGCTGGCGGGCGGGCGATCGAGTCGTTGTAGCCCCAGCCCGTGAACGAGCCGTAGCCGTTCTTCTGCCGCTGGCTGGTCAGGCCCAGCACGATAGCCAGATCGTCGTTGAATTTGTGCACCAACGAGCCGCTGGCCCGGTAGCCGGTGGTGCCGTAGTTCGGGATGTCCTTGCCGCCGTCATAATAGACCGGGCCGGCGCGTAGCACGAATTCGGGGCCCTTGTAGTCGAGCGGGGCGATCGTATCGATGTTGATGGTGGCGGCCACGCCGCCGGCGATAAGGTCGGCCGACTGCGACTTGTAGACCTGCACGCCCGAGACGACCTCCGACGGATAGATTTCCCAGCGGACGTTGCGGTCCGGCTCGGACGAGGCGACTTCGCGGTTGTTGATCGTGCCGAGCACCAGGCGAGCGCCCAGGCCGCGCACGACGGCCTGGCTGTCATTGCCGCGGTCGCGGGTGGCGTTGACGCCGGGCAGGCGGGCGATGGACTCGGCGATGGTGACGTCTGGTAGCACGCCAATGTCCTTGGCCGAGATGGCCTCGACCACCTTGTCCGAGCCCTGTTTCACCGCCAGGGCGTCGCGCATGCTCTTGCGAACGCCGGTGACGACGATTTCGTCGACCTGAGCGGCGTTGGCTGGCGCGGGAGCGGTTTGCGCGTATGCGCTGGCGGCGGCCATCATGGCCATGCCGCTGACAGCGGCGAGCAACTTGTAGTGAGACATCGGTGGTTCCCCCGTGTGGCGACGGCGCCGCGTTCCGTGACGCGGCTGCTCTCTCGTTCTGATGCGAATGGATCGGTCCAGCGCTGAAAGTCCGCCGGTTCAGTTGGGTGCGGGATTCGCACCGAAATTCTCCGCGCTTCTGCCGAGCGCTCCTCGACTGGTGTCTTCTTCCAGTCGAGAATTTCTATTTATCATATCAATCACACATGACAAGCCTCGAACGTTTTGGGGCGATGCTATCGCGCTGAACGGCAAGAAAGTCGCTGAAAACGTGGGCCGTTAGGGCAGCGGAACGACGGCGGCGCGTTGCCCGATGGCGGCGGCGACGGCGGGTGAATCGGCGACCTCGTCTGACGCCTCCGCCGTGGCCACGGTCACCGCAGCGCCCGGCATCAGGCGGGTGCGATAGACGAAGGCGTCGCCCTCGCGTGTCATGGGCCTGGGTCCAACGCCGCCCAGGAAGTCGCCGTCGATGAAGGCGGCGTCCGTGGTCGCCTTGGTCTTGAAGGTCACCTCGACGGGAAGGACATAGGCGGTCTTGAGCCAGTCGGCGCCCTCCAGGGCCTGGCCCTTGAAGTCGAACAGCGCCGCGTTCTCCCAGTTGGAGCCCTTGCCCCAGCGGGTGCCGCAGGTCTTGGTCGAGAGCCAGGACGGCTCCCAGTAGAAGACCCCCGTGCCGCCGCTCGCCAGAACCAGCTGGGTCAGGTCGATCAGGTATTTTTTCTGGCCCGCCGGGGTGGCCGGATAGCCGGCGATGAGCGAGTCTTCGCCCAGCAGATTGGGCGAGCTGTCGGCGTTGGCGGTGGTGAACGGGTAGGCGGTCTCCACCACCAGCACGTCGGCGGCATAGGTATTGCGCAGGCGGTTGATGGTCTGGCCCAGTTGCGCCATCGAGCGCTTGGACCACTTGCTGTAGTAGCTGATCCCAATGATGTCGAAATCGCTGACCCCGGCCTTGGCGGCGGCGGCAAACCAGGGCTCGACGTTCTCGGGTTGGGCGATGTGCAGCATCACGCGCGGCTTGATCTTGCTCTCAGCGCCCGCGTCGCGCACGGCCTTGATCCCGGCGTTGAACAGCAGGGCGTTGCGGTCCCAGTGGATCGGCTCCTTGGCCTTGGCCAGGCTTGAGACGATCTCGCCATTGGTCTCGTTTCCCACCTGCACCAGTTCGGGCATCAGGCCTTCGCGGTCCAGTTCCGTCAGGGTGTCATGGGTAAAGGCGTACAACGCCTTGGCCTGGTCCTGCGTCGATAGCTTGGCCCACGCCTTCGGGGCCAGCTGCTTTTCACCATCGGCCCAGTCGTCGGAATAGTGGAAGTCGAGCAGCACCTGCAGGCCGGCCCGCTTGGCGCGGCGGATGCTGCGCTTGACGTCGGCGAGGTTGGAATACTTGGTCCAGTCCGGGTCGTTCCAGATACGAATCCGCGCCACGTTGGCGCCCGCCGCCTTGAAGAACTGGTATTGATCGACCGGCTTGCCACCGGACCGATAGACCGCGCCGCAGTCGTCCATTTCGTTGGCGTAGGAGATATCGACGCCCAGATAGATCGGGGGCTCGGCGGCTTGCGCGACGCCAAGGGTCAGCAAGCTAGCCGCCAGGGCAACGGTTATACAGTGGACCGGGTGTCGCATGTCTATCCCCCTCAATACCGCGGCTCACGCCGGAACTGGCGGACACTCATCGCATTAATATTATAAATCAAGAGGGGTTTTGGTGGCTTAGCGTCTTTCGGCGCCGTTAATTAAGGCGTCGGTGCGCAAGTGGCGGGCTGAATCGGCAAGAGGCTCGGCGCGCCGCGCTATGCGCTCCCGCAGGGCTCGGGAGGAACCTACGCCAACCGCATGCGCGTGCTCGTGATCGATCCAGACCCCGCCAGAGCCGCCCTGGTCGCTGAAGGACTGCGGGGCGTGGACCCGTTGGAGGTCCGCAAGGCGGCGACTTATGACGAGACGGAAGTGGCGGCCTTCGCACCGGACGTCGTGGTGGTCGCCTCCGACAGCCCTGATCGCGACACGCTCGACAGTCTCCGTGAAATCAGCCCCAGCAGTCAGCGCGCGGTTGTGATGTTCGTCGACCGATCCGAGCCAGGTTTGGCCGAGCAGGCCGTTCGGGCCGGCGTCGCGGCCTATATCGTCGATGGGTTGTCTCCGGCCCGGGTGCGGCCGATCCTCGACGTCGCCATGAGCCGCTTCGCCCTGATCCAGCAGTTGCGCGGCGACCTGGCCAAGGCCAAGGCCGATCTTGAGTCGCGCAAGACGGTAGAGCGGGCCAAGGGCCTGCTGATGAAGGAGCGTGGCCTGGACGAGGACGGCGCCTATCGCTTGCTGCGCAAGCTGGCCATGGATCGCGGCAAGCCGATCGGCTCGGTGGCCGCCGACCTGCTGGCCTTCGCCGGCGTGCTGAAGGGGGACGCGTCGTGAGCGGGCTGGCCGACCTGACGCTGGGCTTCATCCCGCTGACCGATTGCGCGCCGCTGGTGGTGGCCAAAAGTCTGGGCCTGTTCGCCCAAGAGGGGCTGGAGGTCTCGCTCAGCCGTGAAGCCTCGTGGGCGACGATCCGCGACAAGGTGACGGTCGGCGCGCTCGACGGCGCCCACATGCTGGCGCCGATGGCCTTGGCCTCGGGACTGGCCAGCGACGGCTCGGGGGCGCCGATGCTGGCGCCCCTGGCCCTGAACCTGAACGGCAGCGCCATCACCGTCTCGCTCGGCCTGGCCGCCGCCATGCGTGCGCTGGATCCTGAGGGCATGGCGGCGGAGATCATCACCGCCCGTCCGCTGGCTCGCTTGGTTGAGCAGCGCAAGGAGCACGGCGCGCCGCCACTGATTTTCGCGGTGGTCTTCCCCCATTCGATGCACAATTACGCCTTGCGCTACTGGCTGGCGCAAGCGGGCGTCGATCCTGATCGCGACGTTCGACTGGTGGTGACGCCGCCGCCCCGCATGGTCGATCATCTCCAGTCCGGCGGCATCGACGGCTTCTGCGTCGGCGCGCCGTGGAACGCGGTGGCGATGAGCGAAGGCGTCGGCGAGATGCTGATCAAGGCCTCGACGTTCTGGCCGGGCGGGCCTGACAAGGTGTTTGGCCTTACGCAGGCCTGGGCCGAGCGTCATCCCGGCGAACTGCGCGCCGCCTTACGGGCCTTGCTGCGCGCCGCAGCCTGGTGTGACGAGCCTGGCAATCACGCCGAACTGGTGGCGCTGCTGTCGCGTCCCGAGCACGTTGGCGCCGAGCCCGAGGTCGTGGCGCGAGCTCTGCGGCAGGAGATCGTCTTCCATCGCGGGGCTGCGGGCCTGCCCCGCCGAGAGCACGCCCTGTGGTTCCTGTCGCAGATGGTGCGCTGGGCTCAGGTCGCCGACGACCTTGATCTCGCAGCCGTCGCCGACCGGGTCTATCGCCCGGACCTGTTTCGCGAGGCGGCCTTGTCGCTCGGGCCGATCCTGGGCCCGGCTCAGGCGTTCGAGGACGGCGCGGCGTCAGTTCCGGCGGCGCTGTTCGACGGGGTTAGCTTCGACCCCGGTGATGCCCGTGGCTATGCCGCCGGGTTTGCGATCAGCCGAGCCCGCGCCTAGGCGATCGTCCGCTCGGGCGCGGCTCGCCCCAAAGAATTGCTCATGCTTGAAGCATCGACGCTGTCCGTTTGCTGAGCAACCGCGCGATGCAGGCCTATCGGCACCGCGACGCGGCATGGCGCGTGACAACGCCGGGCCCTCGACACTCCACTAGCATCAGGCCTCCGGACAACGAAGTTCGTGGCTGCCAGAGACGACCGCTCGGATGCGGTCACCCGCCCGAGGCGTTCGCGCCTCGCTCTCGCAGACACGCAACATCCGAGGCGCATCATGCTCTCCCGTGATTTCCTGAAGGCCGGCCATGCGCCGACCCTGTTCGCCGCGTTCCTGTATTTTGACCTGAGCTTCATGGTCTGGGTGATCCTGGGCCCGCTGGGCGTGGCCATCGCCAAGGACTTCCATCTCGACCCCGCCCAGAAGGGCCTGATGGTCGCCATCCCGGTTCTGGCGGGGGCGGTGCTGCGCCTGGTCAACGGCGTGCTGGTCGATCGGATCGGTCCCAAGAAGACCGGGATGATCAGCCAGTTGATCGTGCTGACCGGCCTCGTCGCAGCGTGGCTGCTGGGCATTCATAACTACCACCAGGTCTTGGCCCTGGGCGTCGTGCTCGGCGTGGCCGGCGCTTCGTTCGCCGTGGCCCTGCCGCTGGCCTCGCGCTGGTATCCGCAAGAATATCAGGGGCTGGCCCTGGGCATCGCCGGGGCCGGCAACTCCGGCACCGCCCTGGCCGCCCTGTTCGCGCCGCTGTTGGCCAAGGCCTTTGGCTGGCAGAACGTGATCGGCCTGGCCGCCATCCCGCTCGCCGTCGCCTTTGTCGTCTACATGCTGCTGGCCAAGGACGCTCCCGAGCAACCTGCCCCCAAGACCCTGCCCGAATATATGGAAGTGCTGAAGGTTCCGGACGCCTGGTGGCTGATGCTGCTCTACGCGGTGACCTTTGGCGGCTTCGTCGGCCTGGCCTCGTCCCTGACCATCTATTTCAACTCGGAATATGGGCTGACCCCGGTGATCGCCGGCTTCTTCACCGCCGCCTGCGTGTTCGCCGGCTCGTTCATCCGTCCGGTCGGCGGGGCCCTGGCCGACCGCTTCGGCGGGGTGCGAACCCTGACCATTGTCTTCGCCTTGGCCGCCGTCGGCCTGGCGGCCGCCAGCTTCCAGATGCCCTCGGCTTGGATCGCCTTGGCCGTGCTGATGTTCTCGATGCTGGCCCTGGGCGCCGGCAATGGCGCGGTGTTCCAGCTGGCGCCGCAGCGGTTCCGCAAGGAAATCGGGGTGATGACCGGGCTGATCGGCATGACCGGCGGCATCGGCGGCTTCTACCTCGCCTCGACCCTGGGCATGGCCAAGAAGCTGACCGGCTCCTATCAGCTCGGCTTCCTCGGTTTCGCGGCCCTGGCGGTGTTCGCGCTCTTCGCCCTGCTCGGTCTCAAGGCGCGCTGGCGCTTGGTTTGGCCGACACTGCACGGCACCGACGCCCGTCCGATCCGTGTCTGATCCCTTTTCCTTCCCAGTGAGCAGAACCATGACCAAGGAAAAGCTGGTCGTCATCGGCAACGGCATGGCCGGTTGCCGGGCGGTCGAAGAAGTCCTCAAGCGCGATCCGGGCCGCTACGAGATCGCCATCTTCGGGACCGAGCCGCGGGTGAACTACAACCGCATCATGCTGTCGCCAGTGCTGGCGGGGGAAAAGTCCTTCGCCGACATCGTGATCAATGACGAGGCCTGGTACGCGGATAACGCCATCGCCCTGCATGCCGGCCGCGCCGACACGGCGATTGACCTGGAAGGCCGCAAAGTCGCCGCCGAGGGCGGGCTGGAAGTCGCCTATGACAAGCTGATCCTGGCCACGGGGTCTGACCCGTTCCGTCTGCCGTTGCCCGGCATCGATCTTGCGGGCGTGGTCACCTTCCGCGACCTGGACGACGTCGAGTCCATGATCGCCGCTTCTGGCAAGCCCGGCGCCAGGGCCGTGGTGATCGGCGGCGGTCTGCTGGGCCTGGAGGCCGCCTACGGCCTGGCCCGTCGCGGCATGGCGGCCACCGTCGTCCACCTGATGGACGTCTTGATGGAACGCCAGCTGGACGAAAGCGCCGGCTTCCTGCTGCGCGAGGCGCTGCTGGAGCGCGGCGTCGAGACGGTGCTGGGCGCTCATTCCGAGGAGATCCTTGGCATGGACGGCCAGGTCGTGGGCCTCAAGCTCAAGGATGGCCGCGTCCTGCCGTGCGACCTGCTGGTCATGGCCGTGGGCATCAAGCCCAACGCCAGCCTGGCCAGGGCGGCGGGCCTGGCCGTCAATCGCGGCGTGGTCGTCGATGACGCCATGCGCACCTCCGATCCGGCGGTTTCCGCCGTGGGCGAATGCGCCGAGCATCGCGGCAATTGCAACGGCCTGGTCGCGCCGATCTGGGAGATGTGCCGCGCGCTGGCCGGGTCGCTGACCGACGGGGAGGGGGCCTATCAAGGCTCGGTTCTGTCGACCCGCCTGAAGGTCTCGGGCGTCGACGTGTTCTCGGCCGGCAAGTTCTCGGGTGGCGAA
>JACMOF010000197.1 GCA_014378155.1 Caulobacter sp.
CCGAGCGGTTCTTCAACCGCGAGACCTCGTGGCTGGCCTTCAATGAGCGGGTGCTGGAGGAGAGCGCCAATCGCCGCCATCCGCTGCTGGAGCGGCTGCGGTTCCTGTCGATCTCGGCCAATAACCTCGACGAATTCTACATGGTCCGGGTGGCCGGGCTGAAGGGCCAGGTGCGCGAGGGCGTGCGGGTGGTCAGCCAGGACGGGCTGACTCCGGGCGAGCAACTGGCGCGGATCAACACCACGGCCGCCGAGCTGATGGCCGAGCACCAGCGGATCTGGCGCGACCTGCGGATGCAGCTGTGGGACGAGGGTCTCAAGCTGCTGGACGCCAAGGATATCGAAGGCGCCGACCGCGCGCGGGCCGAGGAGCTGTTCCTGACCCGGATGTTCCCGGTGCTGACGCCCCTGGCCATCGACCCGGCCCACCCGTTCCCGTTCATCCCCAATCTGGGCTTCTGCCTGGCGCTGAAGCTGCGGCGCATCGTCGACGACAAGCACCTCTATGCCCTGGTGCCGGTGCCCAGCCAGGTCCAGCGATTCTGGGAGTTGAGCCAGGCGGCCGGCACCAAGACCCGCAAGCGCGAGCGGCGGATCGTGGCCCTGGAAAGCTTCATCATCCTGTTCCTGGGCCACCTGTTCCCCGGCTACGAGGTCGAGGGCCGGGGGCTGTTTCGCCTGATCCGCGACAGCGACCTGGAGATCGAGGAAGAGGCCGAGGACCTGGTGCGCGAATTCGAGGCGCGGCTGAAGAAGCGGCGGCTGGGCCGCGTGGTGCGGGTCAAGATCCAGACCACCATGCCCGATGATCTGCGCGAGTTCATCATCGAGGGCCTGCGCGCCGCGCCAGAGGACGTGATCATGGTCGACGGCAAGCTGGGTCTCGCCCAGATGGCCGAGCTGATCCCGCCCGACCGTCCGGACCTGAAGTTCAAGCCGTTCAACGCCCGGTTCCCCGAGCGCATCCGCGACCATGGCGGCGACTGTTTCGCGGCGATCCGCGAGAAGGACATTCTGGTCCACCACCCGTTCGAGAGCTTCGACGTGGTGGTGCAGTTCCTGCGCCAGGCGGCCCGCGACCCGGCGGTGCTGGCCATCAAGCAGACCCTGTACCGCACCTCCAAGGACAGTCCGATCGTCGCGGCCCTGATCGAGGCGGCCGACAACGGCAAGAACGTCACGGCCCTGGTCGAGATCAAGGCGCGGTTTGACGAAGAGAATAACCTGAAATGGGCGCGCGACCTGGAGCGGGCCGGCGTGCACGTGGTGTTCGGCTTCGTCGACTGGAAGACCCACGCCAAGCTGTCGGTGGTGGTGCGGCGCGAGGGCGACGCCCTGCGCACCTATTGCCACTTCGGCACCGGCAATTACCATCCGCAGACGGCGCGGGTCTATACCGACCTTTCGCTGTTCACCTGCGACCCGGCCCTGGGGCGCGACGGCGGCAAGCTGTTCAACTTCATCACCGGCTACGCCCAGCCGCACGGGCTGGAGAAGCTGAGCTTCTCGCCCGAGACGCTGAAGCCGGATTTGCTGCGAATGATCGCCCACGAGGCCCACAACGCTCGCGAAGGCAGGCCGGCGGCGATCTGGGCCAAGATGAACGCCGTGGTCGATCCGCAGATCATCGACGCCCTCTACAGCGCCAGCCAGGCCGGGGTGCAGATCGACTTGGTGGTGCGCGGCATCTGCTGCCTGCGGCCGGGCATCAAGGGTCTGTCGGAGAACATCCGTGTCAAGAGCATCGTCGGCCGCTTCCTGGAGCACAGCCGCATCGTCGCCTTCGCCAATGGCGGGGCCATGCCCAGCCCGCAGACCCGGGTGTTCATCAGCTCGGCCGACTGGATGCCGCGTAACCTGGACCGCCGGGTCGAGAGCCTGGTGCCGGTCGAGAACCCCACCGTGCACCAGCAGATCCTCAACCAGATCATGGTCGCCAACCTCAATGACGAGGCCCAGAGCTGGACCCTCGATGCTGAAGGACGTTACACCCGCGACCCCGCCTGGGATCGCAAGGGCGCCTTCTCGGCCCACGAGTATTTCATGACCAATCCCAGCCTGTCGGGCCGCGGCCACAAGGTGAAGGACCTGCCGCAGGCCTTCGACCACGTCGGACCGCGCCGTTCTTGAGGCGAGTTCTCGTTGTCCTCGCCGCCCTGACCCTCGCCTCCTGCGGACCCAAGCCCGCCGAGCAGGCGCGGATTTGCGCGATCTTCGCCCTGCCCGGCGTGCCCGGCGACAGCCAGGTCGGCGACGCCTATGACCTGGCCTGGGCCAAGGCGGGTGAGCGCGCCCTGTTCAAGTCGGGGACGATCTACGGGCCCGGCTGGCAGGTCTTGAGCCACGGTCACTCCTGGGGCCGCTGCCCAGTCCGCGCCAAGCCGATCGAGCATCTGCTGATCAGCCCCGACCACGGCTACGCCATGACCAAGGGCGGACGGCGGGCGAACGGCCACCCGACCAGCTTCGGCGCCTGTTATTACCAGAAGGGCGAGGCCGGCTGGCGCCTGCGGGCCTGCCGAAAAACCTTGAACGATCCCGTGCCGCTGGTTCCGTTCAAGACCGCCAAGCCCCCCGCGTCCTAGTCGTCGATCCCCTGGGGAGCGGCGCGAGCTTTTTGCCCATGCCACCTTTCCCTCCCCGTCCAATAGGCTAAACCCCTCCCATGCCTTTTGCGGCGCCGCGCGACGCGGCCGTTATCGATATCGGGTCCAACTCGGTGCGCCTGGTGGTGTATCGACTGGAAGGCCGCGCCATCTGGACCGTCTTCAACGAGAAGGTGCTGGCGGGGCTGGGCCGTGACCTGGGCGACGGCGGCCGGCTGCACCCCGAGGGCATGGCACAGACCCTCGCGGCGCTGAAGCGCTTCCGCGCCGTGCTCGAAGCCGTCAAGCCCGCCGAGACCTTCGTCGTCGCCACCGCCGCCGTGCGCGAGGCCAAGGACGGCGCGGCCTTCGTCGGGCTGGTCCAGGCCGAGACGGGCCTGACCATGCGGGTGCTATCGGGCGAGGAAGAGGCCCGCTACGCCGCCCTGGGCGTGCTGGCGGGCGCCCCCGACGCCACCGGCGTGGTCGGCGACCTGGGCGGCGCCAGCCTGGAGCTGATCCGGCTGGAGCCGACCGGCGCGGGTCTGGGCGTCACCCTGCCGCTGGGCCCGTTCAGCCTGGGTCTCAGCGACGGCTTCGACTTGGAGCGGGTGCGCAAGCTGACCGCCCAGCGCCTGGCCCCGGTGGCCCAGGCCTTCAAGACCGACACCTTCCACGCGGTCGGCGGCGCCTGGCGAAACCTCGCCTTGCTGCACATGCGGCTTAGCGACTATCCGCTGCACATGGTCCACCAGTACAGCATCAGCCGCAGCGAGGCGCTCGACGCCGCCCGCCTGGTCGCGCACCAGTCGCGCAGCTCGCTCGACCGCATCGAGGGCATGAGCAAGAAGCGCTCGGAAACCCTGCCCTATGCCGCCGTGGTGCTGGAGCAACTGATCGAGAGCCTGGATTTCAAGCACATCGAAATCTCCGCCTATGGCGTACGCGAGGGCCTGCTGTTCGAGGCCATGCCGCCCGGCGTGCGCCGGCTAGACCCTCTGATCGAAGGCTGCGCTTCGCTGGGCGCTCGGCAGGGCCTGGCCGACGAGCTGGGCGCGGCGCTGGATACTTGGCTGTCCCCCGCCCTCGCCGCGCTGCCGCCGTGTTTTGGCGACGTGCGCGACCGGGTTCTGATCTCATCCGCCTGCCGCCTGGCCGACCTGGGCGCGCGCCTCCACCCGGACCACCGCGCCGACCTGGTGTTCGAGCAGGTGCTGCGCGCGCCGATCGCCGGCCAGACCCACGCCGAGCGCGCCTTCCTGGCCGCCGCCGCCTTCGCCCGCCACGCCACGGCCTTCAACCCGCCGGAGATAGGCGTGCTGGAGCGCCTGCTTTCGCCGGTTCGCCTGAAGCGCGCCAGAGCCTTGGGCGCGGCCATCCGCCTGGGCTGCGACCTGTCGGGTCGCAGCGCCCCCTTGCTGGCCCGATCGCGCCTGACGATCCACCGGGGCGACCTGACCTTGGCCGCCGAGCCCGGCTATGCCGACCTGCTGCTGGGCGAACAGACCGCCAAGCGGGCCAACACCCTGGCGACGCTGCTGGGGATGAAGCTGAAGATCCTGGCGCTGTAGACAACACGCCGGCCAGGGCGGGTCGACGCCTAGCGCGCGGCCTTGCCGTAGGCCGCGAGCGCCACGGCCATTTCCGGTGTGGCGTCCGCGGGGATCGGAGTCGGGTCGGGCGCGTTCCCGCCGGCCAGGCGCGCCAGGGCCTCGGCCGATAGCGTGACGGTGTCCTGCGGGCGTGCGTCGGTCGTCTGGGCGGCGTCGAGGTCGCTCTGCAGCCGCGCGCGATAGTCGTCCACCGAGGCGGGCGGGGGCGAGCCTTGCACGCCGACCTGCAGAGACGCGACGATCGTCTGGTCGGTTTCCGACAGGCCCTCGAACGCAGCCTTGGCCTGCCGCTGCGGCGCAGGCGGCGGGGCGCCGGACCCGGCCCAGGCGGCGCGGGTGAAAGTGTTGAGAGCCGACTGCACGGTCTTGGCGAAGGGCGACTCGGTGAGAGCCTGGCCCAGGGCCGCGCGCTCGCCATGGCCCGCAGCCGCCCAGCGGTTCGACAGCGCGTGATAGGCGCCCAGCTGTTGATCAAGGCTGGCCGCGCCGGTCGTGTCGTTGAGCGCAGCGGCAGCCGCCCACGCGCCGCCCGGGAAATCGATAGCGGCGGGCTGACCCGCGCCCGCCGACGAAATCTGAGAAATCTTCATTGCGCCAGCACCCTCGCGCCGGGCCAATGAAGGCGGCGTGAAGGGCTTTGGTAAATACGACTCAGCGAAGGCTTACAGGTCCGCTTTCGGCGCCCGGCGCACTTCCACGACCCGCACGCGCGCGCCGTCCAGCACCAGGGCCAGTTCGCCGCGTTTGATCTTCAGGGCGTCGGACCCAAAGGCCTCCAGCCGCCAGCCTTGCAGGGCCGGGGTGTTGGCCTCGTCGTCGGCGGCGATCTTTTCCAGGTCCGAGACGGTGGCGATCAGCTTGGAGGCCACGCCGGCTTCCTCGGCGCGGGCCTTCAGCAGAACCTTCAGCAGTTCGACGACGGCGCCGGCCGAGGCGGGCGGCGGCGGGCCGGCCTTGTCGAGAACCGGAGCGTAGCCCTCGGGATCGGCCAGGGCCGCCTTGATCGCGGCCAGCAGGTCGGGGCCGAACTTGGAGCCGCCAAAACCCTTGGGCACGCTGCGCAGGGTATTGAGCCCCTCCAGCGAGGTCGGGGCCTGGGTGGCCAGTTCGTCGATGGCCTCATCCTTCAGGATGCGGCCGCGCGGCTGGTCGCGGGTCTGGGCGGTGCGCTCGCGCCAGGCCGCGACGGCCTTGAACACGGCGAGATATTTCGGGGCGGTCTTGCGCGGACGCAGGCGACGCCAGGCTTTTTCGGGATCGACGTCATAGGCCGCCGGATCGTTCAGCGCCTTCATCTCCTCTTCAACCCAGGCCAGGCGGCCGGCATTGTCGAGGCGGTCGCGCAGGATCGGGAACAGGGTGGCCAGGTGCGTCACGTCGGCGACGGCATAGGTCAGCTGGGCGTCGCTCAGTGGACGCCGGGCCCAGTCGGTGAAGCGGCTGGACTTGTCGAGCTCGATCTTCAGCATCTGGCGCACCAGGGCGTCATAGGCGATCTGCTCGCCAAAGCCCGCAGCCATGCCAGCCACCTGAGTGTCGAACAGCGGCGTGGGCATGGCGCCCAGATTGTTGAAGATCTCGACGTCCTGGCGGGCCGCGTGGAAGACCTTCATCACTGCGGGATCGCGCAGGATGTCGAGCAAGGGCGAGAGGTCAAGGCCCTCGGCCAGCGGGTCGATACACGCCTCGGTTTCCGGAGAGGCCACCTGGATCAAGCACAGCTTGGGCCAGTAGGTGGTTTCGCGCATGAACTCGGTGTCCACGGCGATGAAGGGGGCGCCCTTCAACTCATTACAGAACTCCGCCAGCGCGGCGGTGGTGGTGATCGTCGTCATCGGCTGCTAATAGCCTCGCGCACCCCCGAGTCTGCAAGCAC
>JACMOF010000198.1 GCA_014378155.1 Caulobacter sp.
AAGCTCGATGGCGAACGGGCCCCAGGGTACGCGTCCTTCGCTCTGGCGCCGCGCGAGACGCTGAAGATCGGCCGCGTCGTCGGCGCTGGCCTGCGCGGTTACCTGCTGTTCCAGGGCGGGTTGGACGTGCCGACCTATCTGGGCAGCCGCTCGACTTTCACCCTGGGTGGCTTCGGCGGCCATGCCGGCCGAAGTCTGACGGCCGGCGACGTCCTGCGCTTGGCTGACGGGGACACGCCCATGGCCGTGTCCCCGACCTCATCCCTGCCATCCTCCCTGCGCCCCGTCGCGACCAAGGCCTGGACCGTCCGCGTCCTGCCCGGCCCGCACGGCGCGCCGGACTTCTTCACGCCGGCCGACGTGGCGATGATCGGCGGCACGGACTGGAAGGTCCACTACAACTCCAACCGCACCGGCGTGCGGCTGGTTGGCCCCAAGCCGCAATGGGCGCGGCGCGACGGCGGCGAGGCCGGGCTGCATCCATCCAACATCCATGACAACGCCTATGCCATCGGCGCCATCGACTTCACCGGCGACATGCCGATCATTTTGGGGCCCGATGGGCCGTCGCTGGGCGGGTTCGTCTGTCCGTTCGTGATCATCCAGGCGGACCTGTGGAAGGCTGGACAGCTTGCGCCAGGCGATACGGTGCGGTTCGAGGTGGTGAATGATGCGGCGGCGGCCTTGGCTTTGGCCGAGCAGGAGACCTTGCTCGAAACGCTCAACGACTCCCGCCACCGGCCCTGCGGGCCACCTCCCCCACAAGGGGAGGCGCTGAACGAAAGTCCTCCTCCCGTGGGGGATGTGTCGGCGCAGCCGACGGAGGGGGGAGACCCTGTTCTTCGGGAGCTGCCCGAACAAGGCCACCGGCCCCGCGTCCTCTACCGCCGCCAGGGCGACCAACATCTGTTGATCGAGTACGGCCCCATCGTGCTGGACCTGGAGCTGCGGCTGCGCATCCACGCCCTGCTGCTGGAACTCCAGAGCCTAGCCCTGCCCGGCGTCATCGACCTGACCCCCGGCATCCGCTCGTTGCAGGTCCACTATGACAGCCGCCGCCTGACCCAGGCCGACCTGCTGGCCGCCCTGGTCGCGGTCGAGGAGCGGCTGGGGGGGCTGGATGACTTCGAGATCCCCTCACGCGTGGTCCACCTGCCTCTGAGCTGGAACGACCCGGCCATCAGACAGACCATCGACAAGTACATGCAGGCCGTCCGGGACGACGCGCCCTGGTGCCCCGACAACATCGAGTTCATCCGCCGCGTCAATGGCTTGGCCAGCATTGACGATGTCCAGCGCATCGTTTTCGACGCCCGCTACCTGGTGATGGGTCTGGGCGACGTCTATTTGGGCGCGCCGGTCGCCACCCCGGTCGATCCGCGCCATCGCCTGGTGACCACCAAGTACAACCCGGCCCGCACCTGGACCCCGCCCAATGTCGTCGGGATCGGCGGGGCCTATATGTGCATCTACGGCATGGAGGGTCCAGGCGGCTACCAGCTGTTCGGGCGCACCATCCAGGTCTGGAACACCTGGCGGCAGACCGAAGCCTTCACCGACGGCAAGCCGTGGCTGCTGCGGTTCTTCGACCAGATCCGTTTCTTCCCGGTCAGCGCCGAGGAGCTGGCCGAGTGGCGTCGCGACTTCCCGCTGGGCCGTCGCCAGATCCGCATCGAGGAAGAGACCTTCCGCCTGTCCGACTACCGCAAGATGCTGGCCGAGAACGCCGACAGCATCGCCAGCTTTCAGGCCACGCGTCAGGCCGCCTTCGACGCCGAGCGCGCCGACTGGGAGACCAGTGGCGAGTTCGCGCGGGTCGAGGCCCTGTCCAGTGTGAGCGACGACGCCGGCGACGCGGTGGCCGTCACGGCGCCGGACGGCAGCGACCTGGTCGAGGCCCCACTCGGCGGTAATGTCTGGAAGGTGCTGGTCGCGCCCGGGCAGCGGGTCGAGGCCGGAGCGGTGATCGCCGTGATCGAGGCGATGAAGGCCGAGGTGGACGTCAACAGTCCCACGGCCGGCGTCGTCACCGCCGTCTATGCTCAGCCCGCCCAGGCCATCGCCGCCGGCGCACCGATCGTCGCCATCGCGCCCGATCTGGAAGCGGCGGCATGAGCGACTTTCAGCGTCTGTCCGTCGTCGCGATCGCTGACGCGGTCAACGCCGGAGCCAGCGCGATCGCGATCGCCCAAGCGGCGCTCGACTCGGTCGCCGCCTATGACTTGATTCAGCCGCAAGTCTGGATCCTGCGCCTGCCGACAGAAACCGTTCTAGCCCAGGCTCGCGCCGTCGAGGCCCGGATCGCCGCAGGCGAAAGTTTGCCCCTGGCCGGCGTTCCCTTCGCTGTGAAGGACAATATCGACGTCGGCGGCTTGCCGACCAGCGCCGCCTGCCCGGCCTTCGCCTACGCGCCGGACCGCTCGGCGACCGTGGTCGAGCGGCTGGTCGCGGCCGGCGCCGTGCTGATCGGCAAGACCAACCTCGACCAGTTCGCCACTGGCCTGGTCGGGGCCCGCAGCCCCTACGGCGCGCCGCTGTGTGTGTTCAACCAGGACTATGTCAGCGGCGGCTCGAGCTCCGGTTCGGCCGTCGCCGTCGCGGCCGGCTTGGGCGCTTTCTCGCTCGGCACCGACACCGCCGGGTCGGGCCGCGTGCCGGCCGCCTTCAATCACCTGATCGGGCTCAAGCCCAGCAAAGGCCGGTGGAGCACGCGGGGCGTCGTTCCGGCCTGCCGGTCGCTGGACTGCGTCAGCGTGTTCACCGCCGACCTGGCGGGCGCGGCGTTGGTCGACGAGGTGCTGACGGCGTTCGACGTCGGGGATGACTATTCTCGGCGGGCGCCGGCAGGCACGCTTGGTCGCTCCGCGACAGCTCCCCCAGGGGGAGAGCATCTGGCGGGCGCACAGCCTAAATCCTCCCCCTCTGGGGGAGGTGGCCCGGAGGGCCGGAGGGGGTTAACCTTCGGCGTTCCTAAGCAAGACCAGCGCCTCTTCATGGGCGACGAGCAGTCCGCCGCCCTCTACGCCGCCGCGATCGCCCGCTTCACCGCCGCCGGCGGCGCGCCCATCGAGATCGACATCGCCCCGCTGCTGGACTGCGCCAAGCTGCTCTACAGCGGCCCCTGGGTCGCCGAACGCACCGCCGCCGTCGGGGGCCTGCTGCGCGACAAGCCCGGCGCGATCCATCCGACGGTGCGGACCATCGTCCAGGGCGGGCTCTCGGTCAGCGGCGTCGAGACCTTCAACGGCCTTTACGCCCTGGAAGCCTATCGCCGCGCCGCCGAGCCGATCTGGGACGCGGTCGAGGTGCTCCTGCTACCCACCGCCCCGACCGTCTACCGCCTGAAGGAAGTGCTGGCCGAGCCGATCGCGCTGAACGCCAATCTCGGCCTCTACACCAATTTCGTGAACCTGCTCGACATGAGCGCCCTGGCCGTCCCCGCCGGCTTCCGTGAGAACGGGACGGGCTTTGGCGTCACCCTGATCGGACCGGCCTTCGCCGACCGCGCGCTGCTGGCCCTGGCCGAGCGCTACCTGGAGACCTTCCCCATGGCCGACACGCCCCCGCTCGACCTGACCCTGCGCAAGCCCGGCGTGAAGCTGGCCGTGGTCGGCGCCCACCTCGCCGGCATGCCCCTGCACTGGCAGCTGACCTCGCGCGAGGCCCGGCTGGTCTCGGCCACCAGGACTGCGCAGGCCTACAGGCTCTACGCCATGGCCGAGACGACGCCGCCGAAGCCGGCCCTGATCCATGTCGGGGGCGGAGGGTCATCGATCCTGGTCGAGGTCTATGAACTGGATTTTGAGGCTTTCGGGTCCTTCGTCGCCGAGGTCCCGGCGCCCCTGGCCATCGGGACAGTGACCCTGGAGGACGGGACCTCGGTCAAGGGTTTCGTGGCGGAGCCGCGGGCGCTGAATGGCGCGACCGACATTACCGAACTGGGCGGCTGGCGAGCCTATATCGCTTCGCTGGCCTAATTCCTCCCCCCGTGGGGGAGGCGATCGCGCAGCGATCGGTGGGGGGAGTTTTAGGGTCGACTTGGTCCAACCCCGGCGATCGTCCTATCCCTCCCCCCTCCGTCGGCTTCGCCGACACCTCCCCGACAGGGGGAGGATTTACTTCCCCAATCCCGCCAGCGCCTCAGGCCCCACCGCACCCGGCTTGTCCAACGGGAAGTCATAGACCGCCGTCGAGCCGTAGCGGTGCGGGGCCTGAGGATCGCGCCGCCGCTTGTCGAAGGCCAGGACGCGGGTGCCCAGCTTGAAGGCTTCCTTGATGTCGTGGGTGACCATCATGATCGTCAGGCCGTGCTCGCGCCAAAGGCCGGTGATCAACTCATGCATGTCCAGGCGCACGCCTGGGTCCAGGGCGCCGAACGGCTCATCGAGCAGCAGGATGCGCGGTCTCTTGATCAGGGCCTGGGCGATGGCGAGGCGCTGCTGCATGCCGCCCGAGAGCTGGGCGGGATAGACGTCGCCACTGTCGCCAAGACCAACGGCGGCCAGCATGGCGTCGGCCTGCTCCTGGGCGGCGCGACGCTTGGCCCCCGACAGGCGGCCAAGGAGCGGCGAGCCAGCGCAGTCGAGGCCGAACACGACATTGTCCCGGGCGCTCAGGTGGGGAAACACCGAATATTTCTGAAACACCACGCCGCGATCCGGTCCCGGTTCGGCGCGCAGCTTGCGGCCGTCAAGGTCGATCGCGCCCTTGGTCGGCGCCTCCTGGCCCAGGGCCAGGCGCAGGAAGGTGCTCTTGCCCGCGCCGGACGGACCGACGATGGAAACGAAGCTGCCCTCCCCGATCGACAGGTCGACATTTTCGAGCACGACCTTGTCGCCGTACTCCACCCAGACATTGCGGAAGGTCAGCAGGGCCATCTCAGCGGCTCCGCGCCGGATGCGCCCACGGATAGACCCGGCGGCTGGCGGTGCGCAGCGCCCAGTCCATCAGCACCGCCAGAATCGAGATCCAGACGACGTAGGGCAGGATGATGTCCATGGAGAGATAGCGACGGACCAGGAAGATCCGGTAACCCAGGCCCACATCGGCGGCGATGGCTTCGGCGGAGATCAGATAGACCCAGGCCGGGCATAGCGACAGGCGCAGGCTGTCGATCAGCCGCGGCATGGCCTGGGGCAGCGCCACGCGCAGGGCCAGTTGCCAGGTGCTGGCGCCCAGGGTCTGGGCCTTGACCAGCTGTTCTTCCGGGATGGCGGCGACCTGGGCGGCGAGGTCGCGGACCATGACCGGGGTAATGCCGATGACGATCAGGGCGATCTTCGCGGTCTCGCCCAGGCCAAAGACGATGAACAGGATCGGCAGAACGGCGATCGGGGGCACCACGGCGATGGCCGCCACCAGCGGCCCGAACTTGGCGCGCAACAGGGGCAGCAGCCCCAGGCCGAGGCCCAGCACCAGGGCCGTACCGGTCGATAGCGTCAGGGCGATCCCGATCCGGCGCAGACTGGCCACGGTGTCGACCACCAACGGGGCGTCCCCGGTCAGGGGATCGACCTTCGCCATCAACTGCACCGCCTCGACCATGGCGGTCGGGGTGGGCAGCAGCTTGTCGCGTGGGTTCTCGGCATGGCGGGCCTGGGAGGCCATCAGATAGACCAGCGCCACCGCCAGTAGCGGCACGAGGCCCAACAGGACGCCGAGGCCGCGTCCTGGTCTGACGTTCAACAATCGGCGCATGGGGCGGGGTTGGGTCCTTGGCTGTCTCGAAAAAGGGGCGTCCTAACTTCCGTCTTCCCGGGGAGACGGATTGAAAGGTCTACAGCTTGCCGTCGGCGGCCTGCTGAACATAGGTCGGATCGAAGCGCAGCTTCACATTGGCCGGGTCGCCCAGGGTCTTGCCGCCCGGGAAGCTGATGCCGATGTCGTCCACCGACTTCGCGCCCTGGCCAAACAGCCCCATATTGAAGCTGAACTTGCGGACGCGGTCGTTGGCGGTGATCAAGTCTGGGCTGACCGTTGCGGCCAGGGCGGCCTGGGGCGTGGCGTAGAGGTAGGTGGTCTTTAGCTGGTTCTCGAAGCCGGCCAGGTCGGAGCCCGACAGCTTGGCCATCGCCTCGCGCGCCGCCTTGCCTTCAGGGGTCTGGGCGACAGTCAGGGCCGTGACTTCGTACCAGACGCCGGTCAGCGCCTTACCCAGGTTGGGATTGGCCTTCAAGGCCTCGGTGCTGACCATCAGGCCGTCGAGGATCTCGCCGGGAATCTTGGAGCTGTCGAACACCTCGGTGGCGCCCGGCATCTTCTTCACTTCCGACAACTGCGGGTTCCAGGTCACCAGGGCCTTGGTGTCGGCCGCGCCATAGGCGCCGACGATGTCGGCGTCGGACGTGTTGACCGTCTTGACGTCGGCCATTTTCAGCCCGGCCATCTCCAGGGCGCGGGCCAGCAGGTAATGCGAGACCGACAGCTCGACCAGGTTGACGGGTCGATCCTTGATCTGGGCCAGGGTCGTTCCGTTCTTCAGAATCACCCCGTCATTGCCGTTGGAATAGTCGCCGATCATCAGGACGGTGGTGTCCTTGCCGGCGGCGGCGGGCACGGTCAGGGCGTCCATGTTGGTGGCGGTGACGCCGTCCAGCTTGCCGGCCGAGAACTGGTTCAGCGACTCGACATAGTCGTTGATCTGCACCAGCTCGATCTGCACGCCATACTTGTCGGCCCACTTCTTCACGATGCCCGACTGCTGAGCGTAGGCCCAGGGCATCCAGCCGGCATAGATGGTCCAGCCGATCTTGTAGTCGGTCTTGGCGGCGGTCGCGACGGGTGTCGCTGGGGTCGCGGTCTTCTCGGCGGGCTTTCCGCACGAGGCCAGGGCCAGGCAGGATACCGCCACGGCGGCGATGAAACGCTTGCGGGTGAACAGGGTGCTCATGAGCGGTCTCCCTCGAATTTCGCTGGAGACCAGGGTTCCGCATATTACGAGTTTGCGCAATCGTAATACTGGAGGGAAGCAGCGCCGGTCGCTGCGGCCATGGGACTTGCCGCAAAAGCGGGCCATCCGGCGACGCGGCGCCGTTTCCCGCGCCGTTTCCGCCTTCAAATACGAGGATTTGCCTGCCGACGTCCCAACAAGGAATGCGGAGACCTGTTCCGATAGCCGCGCTTAGTTCCTGAGCGACGGTCGTGGCTAGAGCATTTTTCGAGCGAAGTGGTTCCGGTTCGCGTGAAGAAAAATGCGTCAAAACAAACGATTAGAGCTCACGGCCTGACGCAGTCAGGTCGGGAAATGCTCTAGAGAGCGAGAGAAGCGCTAACGCTTGCTCATCCGGTCGAAAATCCCGGCCAACGGCGTGCCGCGGGGAGCGACCAGCGCCGCTTCGACATTATAGGCGCGAAACAGGCCGACATGGGCCTGCCGCGCATCTTCGTTGGCCGCACGATCCGGTGTCGGAAAAGACGGGCTTTCGACCGCGAGCGTAAGCTCGGCGATCTGCACCGCGTCCCATTTCTGGTCCTCGAAGACCTGATAGGGCAGGTCGGCCTGATTGATCATCGAAAAGAGACGATTGATGTCACAGGGCATGACACGACTCCGCCGGGCGATCGCGCGGCCCAGGGGTTAAGGGCGCCGCTCCTCCGTCTCCCGATCCGCCAGATCGGCGAGCAGGGTCAAGGCCGAGGCGTAGTAGGCGTGATCCGGTGTCGCCCCCGCGACGGTCCGGACCTTCGTGTCATTCAGGGCCAGGGCGGCGATGGCGGCACCCCCGCTTGATATAGTAAATTCGGCGACTTGGCCGCTCGACAAATTGACCCAGGCAGGCGGGCGCTTGCCGGCCCGCAACCCCTGGCGCCAAAAGGTTTTCTCGCTCGCCGCCAGGGCGTCCTCGCCACCCCAAACAAGGTAAAGCGGCACCCTGATCGCCTCGAATTCGAACAGCGGGGGCTTGTCCGGGGCTGGAAAAATCTGTCCATCGACGCCGACCAGCAGCCAGTCGGGTGGCAGGTTGTGCGAACTGAAGCGTCCGTCACGCGCCAGAATCAGGCCGCTTGCGATCAGGCTGCGCCAGGGCGCGCCGCCGCCGTCGGCCTCGGCGAGTCCTGGAAGGCCGGCAGCA
This sequence comes from Caulobacter sp., assembly GCA_014378155.1. Classification (GTDB taxonomy): domain Bacteria; phylum Pseudomonadota; class Alphaproteobacteria; order Caulobacterales; family Caulobacteraceae; genus Caulobacter. Next base: position 8,073 of record JACMOF010000198.1, read on the forward strand.
CAAAGTAGGATGGGTTGGTCGTCACCCCGCCGGCGCCGCGAAAACCTTCCTCGCCGGGCAGGAGCACCGTACGGCCACCGATCTCGACGGCCAGCCGGTCGGCCACCGCGCCACGCAGCCGGGCCGAGGCGGCCAGGTATTCTGGTTCGCGCCAGCGACGGCCGGCCCGCAGCAGCGCTCAGGCGACAAAGATATCCCCGTCGGCGGCGTTGTTCTCGTCGGCCACCGCCGGGGTCGCCCGCGGATCATAGCGCCAGGCCAGCAGCGGGGCCTTCTCGCGCGCGAGGTGGGCCTGGGTCCAACCCCAGGCCCGGTCGAAGGTCTGGCGGTCGCCGTGCGCCTCGGCCAGCAGCATGGTCCAGCCCTGGCCCTCGCTGTGGCTGACGCCGCCGTTCTCGGGATCCACGACGCGGCCGTCTTGCAAGACATAGGCGGCCTTGAACGCCGCCCAGCCATCCGAGGGCCGCGCGCAGGCGCCCGCCCCGCCGCCCAAGGCGATCGCCATCATCCGCACCAGCCTAAGCCCGGTGTTCGAACACCAGGGGCCGAGCACGCGGATCGCGGCAAATGGTCGTCCCGCCAGGGCTGCGCTGGTCGTTAAGCCAGGCGCCAGGTCCCGGCCAGGACCTCCGCCATGAGCGGTGGCCAAGCCTAGCCGGCATCGTAAGACAGGCTGACCCCGCCACCGCTGCGCATGACTCGGCCATACCGCTCGCCGGTCACCGGGTCGCGGGCTCCGGTATAGGCGATGACGCTGTCGGTCACCGGGCGGCGCTCGACCCACAGCTTGGCCTGACCAGAGGGCCCAAGACGCCGCGACCAAGCGGCGCCCCCCGCCGCGTCGACCTTGCCAAAGCCAAGGGGC
>JACMOF010000199.1 GCA_014378155.1 Caulobacter sp.
CACCATCCGGGTGAGCCGCCGCGAGCGCAGGCATCTGAACCTGTCGGTCCTTCCGGAACGCTATCTCAATGCGCCGGGCCTGTTGGGCATGGACTGGCTGGGCGAGCGGGAGCTGACACTGGACGTGGCGGGCAAGCAACTGCACGTCGGGCCAGCCTGCCCAAGACCGATGAGCTCAGCGTCACGGCGCCCACAAAGCTGCGTCGCGGCGGGTTGGCCTTGATCAAGGCCCTGGCCGCCGGGGTCCCGACCCTTGCCTTCCTGGACACAGGCTCCACCACCACGGTCGGCAACGGGGCTTTGATGGACATCGCCATTCAGCGACGGGGCGTCACCAGCGCCTGGACCGAAACCCAACTGGTCAGTCTGACGGGACAAATGCCGGACGGTCGCTTGGCCGCGCTCAAGCGTCTGAAGCTGGATCCGATCAGCCTGATCAACCTGCCCCTGGTCTTTGGCCCGGTTCATACCTTCGATTATTGGGGGACTTCCGACCGGCCCGCCCTGCTGCTGGGCATGGACGTTTTGAGCATCTTCGAGACCGTTTTGCTCGACTATCGGCGGGGCGCTGTCCATTTTCAACTGTCGCGGTCATCGGTGGACTCGGCCATGTCTTGACCGGTCGCTCGCCGCTCTCCAATGGTTGTTTGAACGGAGTGCGTCGATGAGTTTGCCGGCTAGGTTGAAGCGTGAACTGCGGTTCCTGAAAGGGCTTACGCGGACCCTCAAGCGCGTGAAGTCCATCGCTCCCGACAGCGGCAACCTGATCTGCGATGACCTGGAAGCCGCCGTCGACAAGTGGTCGGGCAGCCCGGCCATCACCTTTGAAGGCAAGACCGTCAACTACGGCGAACTGGACGCCATCGCCAACCGCTATGCCCACTGGGCCAAGGGCCAGGGGATCACGCGCGGCGCCACCGTGGCGCTGTTCATGCCCAACCGGCTGGAATATCTGGCCATCTGGTATGGCCTGTCCAAGGTCGGGGTCGCCACCGCCCTGATCAACAACCAGTTGACCGGGCCCGCCCTGGCCCACTGCCTGAACATCTCCCAGGCCCTGCACTGCATCGTCGACGCCGAGACCTCGCCCTGTTTCGAACAGGCGAAGGGGGCGCTAGACCGCCACGTCCAGCAGTGGGTGATGGGACCGGCGCACGGCGACCAGCGCGACCTGGTCAACGCCCTGAAGAGCTGCAGCCATCTACGCCCAGACCGCCTGACGGCGCGCAACGGCATCACCGCCAAGGACACAGCCCTCTACATCTTCACCAGCGGCACCACGGGTCTGCCCAAGGCCGCGCGCATCACCCACATGCGCGCTCAACTCTATATGCGCGGCTTCGCGGGCTCGACCGACGCCCGCGCCACCGACCGCATCTACGTCACCCTGCCGCTGTATCACGCCACCGGCGGCCTCTGCGCCATGGGCGCGGCCCTGCTGAACGGCGGCAGCGTGCTGCTGCGCAAGAAGTTTTCAGCCAGCCAGTTCTGGGACGACTGCGTCAACGAGCGCTGCACGATGTTCGTCTATATCGGCGAGCTGTGCCGCTATCTGGCCAACCACCCCGAAAGCCCCAACGAGCGGGCCCACAAGATCCGGCTGATCTTCGGCAATGGCCTGCGCCCCGACGTCTGGGACACCATGCTCGACCGCTTCAAGGTGGGTGGCGTGCTGGAGTTCTATGGCGCGACCGAGGGCAACGTCTCGTTGTTCAACTTCGACGGCCGGCGCGGGGCGATCGGCCGGATCCCGAAATATCTGCGCAGCAAGTTCAACATCCGCATCGTCAAGTTCGACGTCGAGACCGAGATGCCGGTGCGCGGCTCCGACGGCTGCTGCATCGAGGCGGCGCCCGGCGAGATCGGCGAGTGCATCGGCCACATCGCCAGCGACGCCCGCTCCAACTTCACCGGCTACGCCGACAAGGCCGCCACCGAGAAGAAGATCCTGCACGACGCCTTCCAGAAGGGCGACGCCTGGTTCCGCACCGGCGACCTGATGTGCGGCGACAGCGACGGCTACCTCTATTTCATCGACCGGATCGGCGACACCTTCCGCTGGAAAGGCGAGAACGTCGCCACCAGCGAGGTCTCCGAGCGCCTGTCCGGCGTCGAGGGCGTCAAGGAGGTCAATGTCTATGGCGTGCCGGTCGGCGACCTGGACGGCAAGGCCGGCATGGCCGCCTTGGTGGTCGGGCCGGAGTTCGACATCAACGCCCTGGCCGACTATGTCGATCGCGAGATGCCGGCCTATGCCCGTCCGATCTTCGTGCGCCTGCAGCCCGAGATCGAGACCACCGGCACCTTCAAATATCGCAAAATGGACCTGGTCAAGGAGGGCTTCGATCCCGCCAACACCAAGGATCCGCTCTATTTCCGCGATCAGGCCAAGGGCTATGTGAAGCTGACCAAGACGGTCCACGCCAAGATTCTGGCGGGCGGTTACCGGCTGTAGGCGTCCGGGCTCCGTGCAACGCCGTATCTTGAGCGGCGTGGGCATGGGGCGCATGAGGTGGAGCGGGGCATGGTCGGATCGATGACGCGGAGAGCCGGGCTGATCGCGCTGGCGGGGTCTATGGCCTCGGCCTGTTCGCCGCTGTCGCTGTTCGCCACCTTCACGCCCAAGGACGCCGCCAAGCTCAGCGAGCACGGCGCCGCCTATGGGACCCTGGAGCGGCAGGTGCTGGATGTCTATGCGCCCAAGCGCGAGACGACCCCGGCCCCGGTGGCGGTGTTCTTCTATGGCGGTTCCTGGGATTCCGGACGTCGGCAGGACTACGGCTGGGTGGGCCGGGCCCTGGCGGCCCAGGGCTTCCTGACAATCGTGCCTGACTATCGGCTCTATCCGGCCGTGCGCTATCCCAGCTTCATCGCGGACGGGGCCTTGGCCGTGCGCTGGGCCATCGAGCATGCCCGGGGGCTGGGCGGCGATCCGGACCGGCTCGTGCTGGTCGGCCATTCGGCCGGCGCCTATATCGCCGCCATGCTGGCGCTCGATGACCGCTACCTGAAGACCGCCGGCGTCGATCCCAAGGCCGTGAAGGCGCTCGCTGGCCTGTCTGGTCCCTACGACTTTCTGCCGCTGGACGGGCCGATCACCCGGCAGACCTTCGGCGAGGCCCGCGACCTGCCCGCCACCCAGCCGGCGCGCTACGCCAAGGCCGGATCGCCGCCGGCCTTCCTGGCCACCGGCGACGCCGACACCACCGTCAAACCGCGCAACACTGTGGCTTTGGCCGCCGGTCTTCGGGCCAAGGGCGTGGCGGTGGAGGAGCGTCACTATGCGGGGCTGAATCACGCCGACACGGTGCTGGCCCTCTCCAAGCCCTTGCGCGGCAAGGCGCCGGTGCTGGCGGAGATGGTGGGGTTTTTGAAAGCACGGGTGTCGTAAAATTCCGCTCATCGCGGCGAATGCCGGGATGTGGATTCACACTTGAAGTGCACCGCTCCTCAAACGTGAGGTGATCATAGGCTTGTCCCATCGCAACACCTCGGTCAGAGAGTGTTGCACTTCGTTTGTGAACTCAGGGGACCCAGATTCAGCCGGAGCGGCTCGTGGGTTTCACCTGGGCCCCGGCCTTCGCCGGGGAGACGGAAAAGGGGTGAGGGCCCGGCGCCGAGCTGCTGCCCCCCTGAACTCGAGAAAACTAGGCCGAGACGCGCTTCAGCGGGCTCTCGATAAGGCCCATGGCCGTGCCGACGTGCTTGAACACCGCCAGAACCTGGTCGATCTGCTCGTCGGTGTGGGCGGCGCTGACGCTGGTGCGCAGCAGCGGGCGGCTGTCCGGGGTGGCGGGCGGCAGGGCTAGGTTCAGATAGACCCCGCTCTGCAGCAAGGCGTTCCACATGCCGATCGCGCTTTCGACATTCGGCATGGTGATCGCCACGATCGGGCTGGAGGTCGGTCCGGTCATGTAGCCCAGGCCGCTCAAGCCGTCATACAGGCGGAGAGCGTTGGCCATCAGCTTGTGGCGCAGCTCGGGCTGTTCTTCCAGGCGGCGCAGGGCGGTGATCGTCGAGCTGACCACGGCCGGGGGCAACGAAGCGGTGAACATGTAGGGACGGCAGGTGACGCGCATGACGTCGAAGTCGTCCATGTCGGACACGCAAAATCCGCCGATGGCGCCCAGGCTCTTGGAGAAGGTGCCGACCACGAAATCGACGTCGTCTTCCACGCCGGCCAGTTCGGCCAGGCCGCGGCCGTGCTCGCCGAGCACGCCCATCGAGTGGGCCTCGTCGACCAGCAAATAGCCGCCCAGCTCGCGCTTCACGGCGGCGATTTCCTTGAGCGGCGCGATGTCGCCGATCATTGAATAGATGCCCTCGACCACGATCAGGCGCTCGCCGGGCACGTCCTTCATGCGGCGCAGGCGCTTGTACAGGTCTTCGGGGTCGTTGTGGCGGAAGCGGATGACCTCGGCATGGCCCAGGCGCGCGCCGTCATAGATCGAGGCGTGGCTGTCGGCGTCGAGGATCAGATGGTCGCCCCGGCCCACCAGGGTGGACAGCACGCCCAGATTGGCCTGGTAGCCGGTGGTGAACACCATGGCGTGCTTGCGCTTGTAGAACTTGGCCAGCGCCGTCTCGAGCTCGACATGGGCCTCGAAACTGCCGTTGGCGATGCGGGAACCGGTGGTGCCGGTGCCACGTTCCTGCACGGCCTTGACGGAAGATGCGATCGCCTCGGCGTCGAAGGTCAGGCCCAGATAGTTGTTCGTCCCCAGTAGAATGGTGCGTTTGCCGTTGATCACGCCCTCGGTGGGCGAGGTGACGGCGTCGAAGCGCACGCTGAAGGGATCGGCGCCCGCTAGCCGGATGGCGTTGTAGGCGTCGCGATATGCGATGTGCTTGTCGAAAAGCCCCATTTCTCAGGCCCTATTCCGAAGGTCTTTGATCAGGTCCGCCAAGTCTCCGGCCGTTTCGACCGAACCCAGGCGATCCAGAGGAATGGAGATGTCGAAGGTGTCTTCGAGCTCCATGATGATGTTCATCAAGGCCAAGGAATCGACGGCCAGATCGCGGCCGATATGGGTAACGTTCGTCACCTCGACCGAACGTCCGAGCACCTTGCCCGTCGCCAAGCCAATTTCACGCAAAGTGAGATCCGTAACTGCTTCCATCGAACGCGCCGATATCCCCGACCAAAAACCTACATAACCGAATTGTAACAGCCGTCCTGTCAGAAAATCGCCGTATTCGGCGACTTCTGAGCTTTTTTATCCTTCAACCAACCCTTGGAGCGATACCACCGCACGCTGTGCGCGAATCCCTCCGCCAGAGCGTAACGCACCGGGGGAAAGTCCGGAATCGGATCGTTGCTAGATAGGGCCCAATCCCCGTGAAGCAACTCCCGGGCCTTGCCGGGGGTGAAGATTGAGTCGCTCCCGGTGGCGATCGAGACCCATTTTGAGAAATTCGCCAAAGACTTGATCACCCAGGCGGGAATACGGATCAATCGGGGCGACGTGCCGACCGCCTTGGAAGCGGTCTGCATGAGTTCGATCCAGCCATACCCGCCAAGACGGTCGTCGGACAAGCTGAGCAGGCCAGGACGCGGCAATTTGACCAGATGGGCGAAACGCGCGGCGGCGTCGTCGACATGGATCCAGGCCATCCGCGCCGCGGGGTCGAGTACGGGCAGGAAGGCGCTTCGCGACGCCATTTCGAACAGCCTCAACGTCTCCATGTCGCTGGGGCCGTAGATGGCGGGCGGGCGGACGATGGTCAGGGCGTCGCCGAACGCCTCGCGCGCCGCGTCCTCGCCGCCGCGCTTGCTGCCGGCATAGTCCGACAGGTGAGGCTCGCGCGCCGCCAGGCTGGACACCAGGATCAGTCGCGCGCCGGCCGCCTTGGCCGCCCCCGCGACGCGCCGCGCGCCATCGACATTGGCCCGGTCGAACGCCGCGCGGGAGGGGGCCTTGATCAGGCCGGCCACGTGGACAACGACCTTGGCCCCGTCGCACAGCGCCGCGAGGGCTGGCGCGTCGGCCAGGTCGCCGATCACCAGCTGTGGTTCAAGGTCGGTCCAGGCGGGGTCGGCGATGTCGCGGCGGGCCAACACCCGCACGGTCCAGCCGTCGGCCGCCAGGGCGGTGACCACGCGCCGGCCAAGAAAGCCCGTGGCGCCGGTGACGGCAACGAGCCCCCTGACGGGCGTAGGGTCCATCTTTCAGCCGCTCTCGCCGTATGCGCCGGCCAGATAGGCGGCGCGGGCCTTGGAGCGGCTCAGCTTGCCGGACGAGGTCTGGGGCAGGGCATGGGCGCCGACCAGTTGAACCTGGGTCTCGACGCTGTGGCGCAGGCGCAGGACGCCGGTGACCTTGTCGACCAGGGCCGCGCGGGTGTCGGCGTCGCCGCCCCGCGCCTGGACGAGCACCACCACCGTCTCTTCGCCGTCGCCGGGCACGGAGAAGGCCGCGACGTCGCCGCTGCGCAGGCTCTCGACCTCGGCCTCGGCGGTCCATTCCAGGTCCTGCGGCCAGATGTTGCGGCCGTTGAGGATGATCAGGTCCTTGCCGCGCCCGGTGATGACGATCTCGCCGTCGATCAGGAAGCCTATGTCGCCGGTGTCCAGCCAGCCGTCGGTCGATAGGACGCGGGCTGTCTCCTCCGGCTGCTCGAAATATTCCCGCATCAGGCTGGGGCCGCGCGCATAGATACGGCCGACGCCGCGCTCGGGCAGCACCACGCCGGTCTCGTCACGCACTTCCAGCTCGTGGCCGGGCAGGGCGGGACCGTTGCGGGCGAAGTCGCGCGAGCGTTCGGCGTCGTCATTGGTGACGGCCAGGTTCTCGCGTTCCAGCCGCTCGACATCCAGGCGCTCCACCCTGAGGCCGCCGCCCAGAGGAGCCATCGACAGGGCGAGGGTCGCCTCGGCCATGCCGTAGCTGGCCACATAGGCCTTGTCCGAGAAGCCGACGGCGGCGAAGCGCTCGGCGAAGGCCTTCAAAGGGCCGGTGCGGATCATGTCGCCGCCCAGGCCGGCGCTGCGCCAGCCCGACAGGTCCAGGTGCTCGATCGAGGCCACCTCCGCGCGGCGCGCGCACAGTTCGTAGCCGAAGGTCGGGCTGTAGGAGATGGTGCCGCCGTTCTTGGTAATCAAATCCAGCCACAGCAGAGGCCGGCGGACGAAGGCCCCAGTCGGCAGCAGATCGACCGACATCTGGCTGGTCATGGGGCTGAGCAGAAAGCCGATCAGCCCCATGTCGTGATAGAGCGGCAGCCACGACACGGCGCGGTCGTGGGGCTTCACCTGCAGGCCGTCGCGGGTGATGGCCACGGCGTTGGCCATCAAGGCCCGGTGGGTGACCAACACGCCGGTCGGAAAGCGCGTGCTGCCCGACGAGAACTGTAGGTAGCAGGTGGCGGCCGGCAGGATATCGGGCAGCGCGGCCCCGCCCTCTTGGGAAGGGGGCGCCTCGGGCAGGTCGGCCAACGCGCCCGCGAAGTCGAGCGGGGTCTTGGCGGCGATCTCGGCTACCCAGTCCTTCATGCCTGACGGACCGATCAGCCGCTTGGCGCGCGCCGTGGTCAGCATGCGGGCGATCTGCTCGACATAGGCCTCGCGGCCGCCCAGCGGCGCGGGCATCGGCAGGGGCGCGGGGGCCAGGCCCGCATATTGGCAGGCGAAGAAGGCGCGTACGAAATCGCCCTCGGTGTCGGCGATCAGTCCCACGCTGTCGCCGGGCTTTGCGCCACTGGCCAGCAGCCGTCCAGCCAGGTCCAGAGCCTGCTCGCGCAGGGTGGCGTAGGGCAGGGCCTCGACCAGTTCGCCGCGCAGGGAATAGAGGTTGACCCCCGTCTCACCGCTCGCCGCGAAGTCGAGAGCGGCGGTCAGGGTGGGGAAGTCGGCGAGGCGAACGGTTCGCGAAGGGGACGTCGGAGTCATCATCAGGGCACGCCTTTGGCGCCGTTTTTGTCATCGGCGCAAGTTTGTTCATCGCCCGGCGCGGCGGACATCCGGCCCAAGCTTTGCCGCAGAGTGAGGAACATGCCCAGCGCCATGGCGGCGGCAGCGGCCACCAACGCCGCCCCGGCCCCACTCAGGCCGAGGTTCTTGATCAGAGGCACGAGGGCCAGCAGATAGAGGGCGCAGACCACCACGCGGACCCGCAAGGCGGCCCCCGCCTGGTTCAGCGAGACCAGCATCGGCTCCAGCGGCAGGGCTAGCAGGCCGATGGCGGCGGCGGGGACCTGCCAGGTCATGATCCCGGCGGCGGCGGCGAACGGCTTGCCCATCACCAGCGCCAGGAGAGGCTCGCCGAACAGGGCAGTGACCAGCAGCAGGGCCCCGGCCACCGCGCTGCCCATCAGCGCGATCTGGCCGGCCAGCCTGCGCATGGCCATCTCGCCGCCCGTGGCCCGCAACTTGGCCAGTTCAGGATAGAGCGCCGGCACCAGCAGCTTGGCGGGTTTGGCCATGCCGTCGGCCACCTGTCGGCCAACCCGCCACAGCGCCGCCTGGGCCGGGCCCAGCACCGCCCCGACCACCAGGGTGATCACCTGGGTGAAGGCGGTGTCGAGGCTGCCGTTGAAATTGGTCGCCCAGGCAAAGCGCCAGGCGCCGGGCAGGCCCTCGCTGAGCGGTCCCCGGAAGGTGAACCCGTCCAGCAGCTTGCGCCGCGCCAGGTCCCACCAGGCCACGCCAATCACATACAGGAACGAGGCCACCGTCCCCGCCGCCCAGGCGGCCAGGAACCCGCCGATCGGCGCGTGCAGCGCGAAGGCCACGGCGCAGCCGACCAGGCGCACCGCCGAACTGACCGCCTGCTCGGCGGCCAGGAAGCGGAAGCGGTCGAACAGGCGCAGCAGGCCGACGGCGGTGGCCGAGGTCATCATGGCGATCGATAGGGCGTAGAGCGCGGCGGCCGGCGCCAGCTCGCGCGGCCAGCCCAGGGCTCCGCCCAGCAGCAACGCGCCGCTGGCGCCCAGACTCACGCCAACGGCGGCGCCGATCAAGTCGAGCAGCAGCGTGAACCGCAGGACTTGCTGGAAGCGGGATCGATCACCTTGCAGCAACGGCCCGGTCCCGTACTGCAGCACGGTCTGCCAGGACTGGAACTTCGCGACGTCGCCCAGGAACTGGGCGAAGGCGTTGATCAGCACCAGCATGCCCAGTTGAACCGCGCCAAGGCCGCGCGCGGTCAGGGCGATATAGGCCAGTCCGACCAAGGCGTTGACGGTGCGTCCGCCGAGCAGGGTGCCGGCATTGGCCAGGACCCGCTTCAGAACACGAGAGTCCTGGGTCATCGTCCGTGGCGGCTCGACATCGGCAGCCGCTCGACGATCGCGCGGGCGGCGCGGACCGAGGAGGGCGTTTCCTGCAGGTCGAAGCTTTCAGCAAAGCCTCGCACCTGGACGTCGCTATAGGCGCCGTGGCCGCGCCGCGCTGAGGCGATCGCGTCAACCAGGCCCTCGACGCTGTCCAGCACCGGACCATAGAGCCAGTGATGAAAGCTCTCATCGCCCTGCCAGGCGGCGTCCGAGGCGTTGAGGAACAGGCACGGCTTAGGCGTGCGCAGGAACTCGTAGACCTGGCTGGAGACGTCGCCCAGATAGAGGTCGGCCGCGCGGGTATAGGTCATGTCGATCGCGGCGGGCCCCCCAAGGTCCAGATGGATGCGCGGATGATCGACGAAGGAGGCCAGGGCGTCCACCGTCCGCGGATCCGCGCCGTCGAAGAGGCGGATATGGGGGGCGAAGATCAGATTGTAACGGTCGTCCGCCGCGAAGGCCTCAAGCACCTGCCGACCCCAGCGCGGCCACGAACCCAGGGTGGGATGGAAATGGGGGTTGTACAGCACCACCGGCCTGGCCTGGGCGAACACCGGCAGCGGCGAGCCGGGCAGGGCGTCGATGATGTCGAACTTGGGATAACCGACCATGGCGCAGGTCTGGGGCGTCACCCAGCCCTCGGCGATCATCCGGTCGTACTGCTTGGGTCCGGCGGCCATGACCAGGTCGAAGGCCTTCAGGCGCGGCTCGAACGGCCCGCCGCGATCGCCGGCGCCGTGCTGGGTGTAGACCAGCTTGCAGTCCTTGACCCCGAGCTTGCGCAGCAGGGCGGTGGTGCGCTCGGGCGTGACGACGGCGTCGTAGCGGCCCAAGCGCTGGGCGTTGGCGGCCAGCATCAGGGCCTTGGGCGGGGTCGAGGCGCCCTTCAGCCGCAGGTTCCGCAGCCAGCTTGGCGGTAGCAAACGCGAGGTGATCGGCGCGCCGCCAAGCTGGGCCAGCAAACCACGCACATAGTCCAGGTGCTCGGCCGTGGTGGCGGCGATCTCGACCTCGACGTCCGGCCAGCCGCGCGCCAGAGCGACAGCGATCGGCAGGCTGTGCAGAATCTGGTGGGTCTGGGCGATGAACAGGAAACAGACCCGGGGCCTGGCGCCGTTCGCCTTGGCGTCGGTCTGGATCACTTTTGCGGTGTGATGCGCGTGCGCACCCGGCCCTTGAAGATTACCCGGTCGCCCTTGTCGCTGGCCGAATAGCTGTCGGCCTGGATGGCGCTGTTGTTCGGGCCCAGGCCCTGCACGGCGGCGCCGCCGACCAGGTCGCCGGTGCGGGTGTCGATCAGGGCCTTCTGCGAGGCGAACTGATAGCCTTGGCCATTGTCGATCTTGACGTCGCCGGTCAGCAGCAGCGAGCCCTTCTCCTCCTTATAGACGCCGTCCTTGGACGCGACGTGGGTAGGGGCGTCGGAGCCGTAGCCGCGCGTCAGCTGAGGGGTCTTGAGAAACACCTGGTCGGGATTGGCCGGATCGCGCGTGGCCGAACTGGCGGTGATCAGGAAGGCGCGGCCGTCCTTCATCGCGCCCGTGAAGCGGGGATTGTCCATGCGCAGCGATGCGCCCGAGGCGACGGGCGCGTCCTTGGCCGCCAGGGCGCGGATCGTGCCCTGGCCGACGATGGTCACGGCCACGCCGATGGCGATGACCGGCAGGAGCAGGCGCAAGGCCCGCACCGACGGGCGGTGGCGGTTGCGGTTCTTCTTGCGGATCGGATGGGCGGTGGCGGGGGTGAGGGCGATCATGACTGTACGAACTGCGGGCGACGGATCACCGGATTAAGCCTCCCGGCGCGATCCCCAAAGCGGGAATCCGACCCTGCCTTTCGCCGGGCCGGGGGTCAACGTCCGGAGGCGATCAGGCTGGTGCGTTCCTCCGTGCTCAGCGGCCGCCAGCGGCCCTCGGGCAGGTCGCCCAGCAGCAGATCGCCGATGCGGATCCGCAGCAGATCGACGACGACCAGCTCGACCAGCTCGCACATCCGGCGGATCTGGCGGTTGCGGCCTTCGGTCAGGATGAACTTGAGCTGCTGGCGGCCCACCACCTCGACCCCGGCCGGGCGCAGGGCGCGCTCGTCCAGCTCCAGCCCGTGCCGCAACAGGGCGAGTTTTTCGTCGGTGATCCAGCCATCGACCCAGACCAGATATTCCTTTTCGAGCTCGGAGGCCGGGCCGATCACCGCCTTGGCCACCACCCCGTCCTCGGAGAGGATCAGCAGGCCGCGCGAATCCATGTCCAGGCGTCCCACCGGAGCCAGCTTGTTGTCGAAGCCGGGGATCACGGGGCTCTGGCCGTACAGCGCCTCGCGGGTCAGCAGGCGGACGGCTGGAACCTGGCCGGTGTCGGGCTGGGCCGAGACGATGCCGATCGGCTTGTGGATCATCACCGTCAGGGCGCCTTCCAGCTGCGCCTGGGCGCGGTCGGACAGCACCAGGGTCTGGCCCGGCTCGATCTTGCGGCCAACGTCGTCGACTCGCAGGCCGTCGATCGACACCAGGCCCTGGCTGATCAGCGCCTCGGCCTCGCGGCGCGAACAGACGCCGTTCTGGGCCAGCCAGCGGTTGACGCGCTGCGGCTCGGCTTCGTCATAGAGGCGGGTCCAGGCCATGGCGGGGCGTCCAGAGGAGTGAGCGGGCCTGTCTAGGGCCGCGAGGCGGGTCTGGGCAACCGCCATGGGACCTTGGCCGTTTCAGGGACCGTGAAATCTGGCTTGGAGCACCCCGATGACCGACCGCGTCGCCAACGAGACCGCCCTGACTGAGGTTATGGAGTTCATGGCCAGCCCCCCCGTCAAGGACACCCCGGAGGACGCCCGGTTCGGGCAGCGTTTGCTGCAGGTCCTGGCGGCCTCGATCGTTGATGATCCGCTCGACGAGGACGACCCCGTTTGCACGGCCGAACTGACGCTGGACGCGGATCTGAGAGCCCGGCTGGAAAAGGCGTCGCTCGAGCGAAACCATAATGCGTTCGGCGGCTATGCCGACGGCATGGGACCGACCTTGGGCGGTGGACTGAACAAGGAATAGGGCCCCGCCCTAGAGCATTTCCCGACCTGACTGCGTCAGGCCGTGAGCTCTAGTTTTTTGTTTTGACGCATTTTTCTTCAGGCGAACCGGAACCACTTCGCTCGAAAAATGCCCTAGACCTTGCCGCCGGGACTGTTCTTGAAGGTGTCGCCCACCTCGGCGGCGTCGCCGCCGTCGGGACCCGCCGTGCGGCGTTCCTTGTGACCGGTCTTCACCGTGTCGTGCTCGGAGACCAGCCCTGGGCGGTCGCCAAGGGGTAGGGCGGCATTAGCCTCGCGGCCGGGGCTGTTGATCTTGTCGGCCATGTTGGCTCCTTGCCAATGCATGGAAAGGAAAGCCTTCGACGAGGCCCTGAGTTCCGACCTTGACCGAACGGAACACCACGGCGGCGTCGATCGTTGCGAGGCCATGGCGCGCAAGCTCAAGGTGTTTTCCTGGTCCGACGGCCTCCACGACTACACGGTGGCCACGACGTCGCGCGCCAAGGCCCTGGAGGCCTGGGATGTCGGCCACGACCTGTTCAAGGACGGCACGGCCAAGGCGGTCGAGACGGGCGCCGCTTTCGACGCCGCGGTGGCCACGCCAGACACGGTGATCACCCGGCTCGCCGGCGGATTGAGCGCGGCGCTGAAGGCCCTGCCGGCCAAGGCCCGCCGCAAACCCTCCAAGGCGGAGACCGCGCGGGCCGAGGCGCTGGCCGGGCTGCGGGCCGAACTGAAGGCGCTGGAGGACGAGGCCGAGGCCTCCGAAGTGGCCTTCGCCGAGCGGCGCGGGACGCTGGAGGCCGAAGAGGCGGCGGCCAACGAAGGCTTTGCGACGCGGCGGGCGGCCCTGGAAAATGCGATCAAGGCGGCGGCAAAGTAGGTCCTCCCCCACAGGGGCAGGATTTTACTTCCCCACGCTCTCCAGCAGCCGCAGCCGGGCAATGTCCGGATCGGCCACCAGCCGCGTCTCCGGCCCGATCAGCATCTTCTTCGGCGACGTCTCAGGCGTGTAGGCGGTCCACGGTGGCAGGCCCGGGCCATTGGGGTCGCCAGACCGCGCGAAATTCACCCAATAGGACGACATCTGGTCGGCCACGCGGCGATCGACGGCGTCCACCGTCCAGGTCTTGAGGATCTCCGGGTGGTCGAACACATAGACGATGTCGGCCGAATGGAAGGCGCCGAAGCTCTTGCCGCGATTGTTCGCCCCGAACCAGTCGTCCGGCGTCTTGGGCGCATGGTCGAAGCGGTAGACATAGACGGGCGCCTTGCCTGTGCGGGACTGGGCCGTGGCCCAGCGCCAGGTTGGCAGGCCCATCCACAGGTCGCCGGCATACATGACCCGCGAGGCCTGGGCCGTGGCGGCCGGATCGGCCGGATAATGCGCCAGGGCCTCGCCGACCCGCGCGCCGAAGCGCTCGGCCAGCACCTGCTGCAGGGCCTTGGCGCCAAACACGCCGCCTTCCATCAGGCTGCCCTCGTCATGGTTCCAGCCGACCAGCAGCGGCACGTCCGACTGCTGGTGGTCGTCGAAGGTAGCGGGGGCGGAGGCCGGAAGGATCCAGCCGTCGAGGACGGGGCCGAAGTTCAGGCCGGTGTCGGGCGCGACCCATAAGGCCAGGATCTCGGCCGACGAGCGGCCGCGCAGTTGGGCCAGGGTCTGGCCGCCCAGGGCCTTGCCGAACGCCACGCCCACCGCCTCGCCCTGGGCCAGGGTCTTGTCATCGCCCAGCATGCCGAAGGCCGAGCCGCTCTCGCCGATGGCGCGGTGAAACAGGCCCTTGGCCTGGGGCGAGATCATCAGTCGGCTGACGGCGTCTGGTCCCGCCGACTCCCCGGCGATGGTGACGTTGTTCGGGTCGCCACCGAAGGTCTTGGCGTTGTCGCGCACCCAGCGCAGGGCGGCGATCATGTCGGCCAGGGCCTGGTCGCCGCTGGCGTGGTTCGGCGATTCGGCCGTCAGTTCGGGATGGGCCAGGAAGCCGAAGGCGCCCAGGCGATAGTTGATGGTCACCACCACCACGCCCTTGCGGGCCAGACCCACGCCGTCGTGACGCGGCTCGGCGCCCGACCCCGCGCCATAGCCGCCGCCGTGGATCCAGAAGAACACCGGCAGGGCCTGGCCCGGCTTCGCGGCGGTGCTGACGTTCAGATATAGGCAGTCCTCGCTCATCGACGGGGTGAAGGGGTCAAGGTCGGCGTAGCGCTTGGGCTGCAGGCAGTTGGGGGAGAAGGCGTCAGCGGGACGCACGCCGGTCCAGGGCTGGACGGGGGCCGGCGGCTTCCAGCGGCGCTCGCCGGTCGGCGGGGCGGCGTAGGGCAGGCCCCTGTAGACGCGCACGCCGTCAGGCGCGGCGGGGGTGGCGGCGATCTCACCGCCAGTGACCTTCAGGGTCTGGGCGGCGGCGGGTGTGGCCAGCAACGCCAGGACCAGCAAGGGCAGGGCGAAGGCGCGGATCATGCGGCGGCCCGTTTCATGCTGAGGATTTGAACCGGGGGGTTCAGGAACTCGCCCTTCATCGCCGGCACGGGAGCGGGACCGTCGCTGCGTAGGGCCAGGATCGTCTTGACGATCGCCAGGCCCTCGACGACCTGGCCGAACGCCGCGAAGCCCTGGTTGTCGCCAGGCGCGCCCGGATGGGCGTCGAGATAGGGCAGGGGATTGGCGCAAATGAAGAAGTCGGCCGTGGCGGTGCCGGGCGCATTGCGAGTGATCGAAATCGTCCCGGCCTTGTGCTTCAGGCCGGTTGTCCGCGTGCTTTCATGGGCGATCGGGGCGAAACGCCGGGCCCGAGCTGCGGGTCCGCCCTGGATCGTCCCCGCGCCCTTGACGCCCTTGGTGCGCGCCGCCCGATAGATCGTGCCGCCGTCGTATTTGTGGGCGTCCACATAGCGCAGGAAGTTGCCGGCGGTGATTGGGGCCTTGGCGGTTTCCAGCTCGACCACGATGGCGCCGTGATTGGTCTGGATGACCACGCGCGGCTTAGCTGTCGCCGCCAGGGCGTCTAGGGGACTAGCCGCCAGCAGTCCGGCGGCGCCCAGCAGGCTTCGACGGCGGATCGTTGCGCTGTCCATCTTGGTCCTCCTTGATCTTCCACGATGCTTAGCGCGTGGGGAGAGGAAGAGGCGAGGCCCTAAACGCGCTCTACGACCATGGCGATGCCTTGGCCGACGCCGATGCACATGGTCGCCAAGCCATACCGGGCGCCGCGCCGGTGAAGTTCCTCGACCAGGGTCAGGCCCAGCCGCGCCCCGCTCATGCCCAGGGGGTGACCCAGGGCGATCGCGCCGCCGTTGGGGTTCACGTGGTCGCCGTCGTCGGGCAGGCCCAGGTCGCGCAGCACGGCCAGGCCCTGGGGGGCGAAGGCCTCGTTGAGCTCGACCACATCGATGTCGCCGATCGACAGGCCCAGCCGCGCCAGCAGCTTGCGGGTCGCCGGCACGGGGCCGATGCCCATGACCCGGGGCTCGACCCCGCCGGCCGCCACGCCCAGCACCCGGGCGCGCGGCGTCAGGCCGTGGGCCTCCACGGCGGCCTCGGAGGCGACGATCAAGGCGGCGGCGCCGTCATTGACCCCCGAGGCGTTGCCGGCGGTGATCGTGCCGTCGGGACGGACGATGGGCTTCAGCGCCGACAGCGCCTCGATGGTGGTGGTGCGCGGGTGCTCGTCCTTGCTGACAACCACCGGGTCGCCCTTGCGCTGGGGCAGGGTGACGGGGACGATCTCGGCGTCGAAACGGCCGCTGGCCTGGGCGGCGGCGGCGCGGGCCTGGCTGCGCAGGGCGAAGGCGTCCTGGTCGGCGCGGCTGACGTTCCAGTCGGTGGCGACGTTCTCGGCGGTCTCGGGCATGGAATCGACGCCGTAAGCCTTGCGCATGGCCGGATTGACGAACCGCCAGCCGATGGTGGTGTCGAAGATCTCGGCGTTGCGCGAGAAGGCGCTGTCGGCCTTGCCCATCACGAAGGGCGCGCGGCTCATGCTCTCGACGCCACCGGCGATCATCAACTGGGCCTCGCCCGACTTGATGGCCCGCGCGGCGACGCCCAGGGCGTCCAAGCCCGAGCCACACAGCCGGTTGATGGTCGACCCGCTGGCGGTCGCGGGCAAACCGGCCAGCAGGGCCCCCATGCGGGCCACGTTTCGGTTGTCCTCGCCGGCCTGGTTGGCGCAGCCCAGCACCACGTCGTCCAGCGCGCCCCAGTCGACGCCGCCGTTGCGGGCCATCAGCGCCGCCAACGGGATCGCCGCCAGGTCGTCGGCCCGTACGCTCGACAACGCCCCGCCGTAGCGGCCGATCGGCGTGCGGATGGCGTCGCAGATGAAGGCGTCGGTCATGGGCGGTGGCTTTCGAACGGGTGTTTGACACACCCTAGCCACCCTCGGCGTGGGATCAAGATCAGTCCTCGCAGCCACCTCCCCCGTTTCATGGCTGAGGAGATCTGGGCTAGCGTCACCCATGACCTTCACCCCCGTGATCCGCGAGACCGACAAGCCGTCGCTAGCCTCCTACCAGCAAGGCCTGAAGGTCCTGCGCGCGACCACGACCGACGCGGTTGGCCCGCCCGACAACCACGACTTCGCGCTATTGATCACGGCGCCCGGCGACACGACGGTGCGCGGCGGCCTGTGGGGACAGTCGCGGTGGGGCGCGTTCTATGTGGACATGCTGGTCGTGCCCGAGGACTTGCAGCACATCGGAATGGGCACGAGCCTGATGCAGCGCGCGGAGACCGAGGCCCGCGGGCGCGGCTGCCACCTGATGTGGCTCGACACCTACGCCTTCCAGGCCCGCCCGTTCTACGAACGCCTGGGCTTCGAGGTGTTCGGCCAGATGGACGGATCAGAACCGATCTATCCGCGCTGGTTCATGCGCAAGGTGCTGGCCTAGAGCATTTCCCGACCTGACTGCGTCAGGCCGTGAGCTCTAATCTTTTGTTTTGACGCATTTTTCTTCACGCGAACCGGAACCACTTCGCTCGAAAAATGCTCTAGCGTTTGGGGACACGCGCCTGCGCGTGTCCCCATCCCAAACCTAAGCCCCCAGATAGCGGATCAGCGCCGCCATGTTTTCGATATAGGCGCCGGTAGAGATGCCCGGCTTGGGCACGTCGGCGATGTAGGGCGAGGTGTCGGTGGGATCGCCTACGCGGGTCGTGGAGAACTCGC
>JACMOF010000200.1 GCA_014378155.1 Caulobacter sp.
GCCGCTTCGGCTCGACTGCGGCCTTCATAAACCGCCGCCAGCGCCAGCAGGCGCCGCACCTGATCTGGATCCTTGGCCCGCGCCGCCAGCCGACGGGTCCGCGCCGCGTCATAATCGACCCGAAGCTTGATGGCGGACATCCACAATCTCCCTTGCAACCAGGAGCGTGAATCACTGTCCGGCCAGTCAGGGAATCCTGTCGGAGTCAGAGCTAGGGGCTTTTGGTGTTAGGTGTGAGCTCTCAATAGGTTGTCCATCCGACCCTGACCGGGGAAGCTGGGGTTGCGAAACCTCAGAGTCTCAGGAGGGGTCGGATGGGCGAACCTCGTTGATGGCGCGGTTTCAATGGGCCGGCCCCACCCAATCGAGGGCGGTCGCGCCGGTCAAGGCGGCCAGCAAGCCGCCGAGCCAAAGCCCCGCCAGGAGAAGCCCGACGCCGATCGTCACGTGCCACCCATAGGACCGACTTCCCGCAATGAACGCCGTCGGGATCTTGACCGCCATGTTGGTGGTGAGGGTCAGGACAACGCCGAGCGCTGCGGCGGCGACGGCCAGGCGGCCTCCCGCCAGCAGCGTCGCCATTGAGACAGAAGCCGCATGGGCGTCGGCGAGCCCCATGACTGCGGTGCCGATGAGCGCGCCAGGGGCTGCAAGCCAGCGGATGAGCAGCTCCGAGGCCAGACTGAAGCCCCCGACCAGCGCGACAAACAACAGCACCGCGCCGCCGTTGAAGGCTCTACCAACGGCTTCCGGCTTCGTGATCGGCTTTGGCGTCCTATGGACCAGCAAGCCGGCATAAATGAACATCAGGACTGTGGAAAAGCCTAACGGGGCCGCCAGGATGACGACGAGCCTGGGGCTGACGGCGCCAATGATCGCTGCCAGATAACCCAGGCTGCCGATCATGGACGCAACCGCGCCGGCGGCGCTCGCCGCGGCCAGGTCGGGTTGATCTTTGGATCTTGCGCCCATGGCCGCCACTGCGGCCGTGCTGGACACCAGGCCTCCGGCTAGGCCGGCGACAAGCAGCCCATATCGCCCGCCGAGGAGACGCTGGGCGACATAGCCGAGGAAATTGAGCGCCATCGCAACGACGGCCAGTCGCCAGAGCGTAAACGGGTTGAGCAATCCGAACGGATCGATCGCCCGATTGGGCAAGAGGGGGAGAATGACGATGGCGGCGATCGCCAAGGTCAGGGCGTCGAGCAGTTCCTGATCCGTGATCCGTTCGCGCACGAAGCGATGCAGTTGAACCCGAAACGCCAGAAGCGCCGCCACCACGACTCCCGCTTCCAAGGCAACGGCGGGTCTGGTCTGCGCCAGCACCCCGAGGACGTAGGTCACGACAAGCGCCACCTCGCCGGTGAGCCCGGGATCCTTGCGATCCCCAAGAGCGTAGGCTGTCAGCGCGCCGATGGCGACAAAACTTCCCGCCACCAGGATAAGACCCGTATTGCCGATCAGGGCGGCGACGCCGCCCAGCAGGCCAACAAGCGCAAAGGTGCGCAGCCCCGCAGGCGAGCGTGATGCCCCCTCGCCCTTGCGGCGTTCGCGCTCCAGCCCAATCAGCAGTCCGACAGCCAAGGCGACAAGCAGCGGCCATTCCGGTCGGCTCAACAAGGGCGCCGCGTCAGCGGGCGACATTTGGCGATGCCGAAGAAGCGCTGGCATCCAGGTTCCAATGTGGTTCTGCCATCCAGCCCGGTAGGCCGCGAGCCGCCGGTGTTCTCGCTAGGCTAAGCGCTCGACCAAGCGCCCACTCGAAATCCATGGCGACGGCACTGAAAATACGACGGCGCAGGAAATCCGCCCAGGCGAACTCGCAGAAAGGCGTCGATCTTTTGGCGAAGCCGCCGGCCCGTCGAAGCGCGCTGGCCAAACTCCGAAAGGGGTCATCGCGGGGGTCGTCGATCTCTGCGGGAATCTCGCCGAAGGCTCGGCGTCGTCCCGCCGCGTCATAGGGATGGCACCACCCCCTGGCGTCAAGAACCCGCCAAAAGTCATCGGGCCGAAGGGCAGTGAAATCCGCGATCGGCCGAATGAGGACCTCATGCACGCCCTCTTCCCCGACCGCGCGCACAAGATGGTGGCGATCGACTAGGTACATCACCCCCGCCGGTCCTCGGACGATGGGCACGACCAGACGCGGCGCGCCCCGCAGTCCCTCTTTTCGAATGCGAGATCGCCACCGGAGGCGCTTTTGCGCCACCTCCCGGAGGCCCACGGTCATCTGTGTGGGATGTAAGTCGGCTATGGGTGCCCAGTCTGGTCTAGGAGGCGGGCTTGTCATCAGAGTCTCGACGACGTGTGGATTTCGCCGACCACGGCGATTCCGTCGTCTGCCGTCAAAGTGCTCATCACTGGCCTCGGCGTCGGCCTTGGTTGGGTGGACCACGCCGTCACGGTGTCGAGGCGGCGCATAGAGCGTGTACAGCTTGAGCGACCTCGACCCAGTATTGATAATGTTGTGGCTCGCGCCGGCCGGCACGATGATCGCCTCATCCCGCTGATCTTGGAGCGCTTGCCGTCGATCCAGACCTCGCGTTTGCCCTTTTCCGCGCGGAAAGACTGGTCGTGTCCGACGTGCGTCTCCGCACCGATCTCTTGGTTCGGCTTCAGCGCTATCAGCACGAGTTGCAGATGCTTTCCTGTGTAACGGACGCGCCGGAAGGCCGCGTTTTCTAAGGTCAAATCCTTGATGCCGTCGACAAAGCCTTTCACGAGATTCCTCATAGGATAGCGTCAGCGGTCGCCTCCTGGTTGGCGGCTGTTGGGGTCATTGCTGGGCGTGCAGTCGTCGGCGCGACCTCCCCGAAATCAATATGCGTTCACCATTCGTCCTGAACTTGGGCGCCTTGTCGTTGACCGAAACCATGGGCGGGGTGCAACGACGCATCTGACCCCAGGCGCGGTGGCCGAAACAAATCAGGTTGGCGGAGGCATAACTAGGCGCGGTGCTATGAGTTGAGCGTCCAAGGGCGCGATCGAAGGTGCAGATCAACTCTCGTCTTCGACAGCGAAGGTGATCTTCGCATTGACCCGGTACTTGTCGATGCGACCGTTTTTGACGGTAGCCTGCAGATTCTCAATGTAGATCGAGCGGATGTGGCGCAGGGTCCGCGCCGCGTCATCGACCGCTTGTTTGGCTGCGTCTTCCCATCCGTCAGATGATTCCGCCAGTACCTCTACGACCTTGAGTATCGACATAAAAGCCTCCTGTCCGTTCGTCGGCGACGCGCCGACAGAGACGGGAAAGTAGGTGGCCAACGACGGATCGCATTGACCAAGATCAAACCCGCCATATGGGGGATTTGAAATCATCGCGGGGAGTGGCGACGAATTGCGAGTGGTCGGGGGGCAGTCTAGGATTTGGAGATGTTCGGTCTCAGGTTGGGCCCATCTATTTCCCAGACGGTGGTCGCGCGGCGGCGGCGGGGCCCTCAGTCTGTCGGCGACGGCGCTGAGTGACGACGACGGCGCCAGCGAGCAACAGGCCTCCGAACATCGCGATAGCCCTCTTAGGCCGCGCGGCCGCATAGGCGACGAACCGATCCAGGAGCTTCACCAGAGCAACGGGCGCGAAGGCCAGTGCGTCCCCAATATCTTCGCGCGTATCGGAAAGATCATGGGTCAAGCGATAGGCGACATCGCGAATAGCGGGGATGAGCTCGTCTAAGTCTTCATGTTTTTCGGGGTCCGACTCCATCCCAATCCCTCGTTTCAGAAACCGCGACCAACTCGCGGTGGACTCTCGCAGAGGTACCTTAAACCCTTCTGGATCAGATCCATACCTGCGGAGCCCCTTCGAGGATCGCCGGGTCTTTCGCGGCACCAACGTCAAGTTCGTGCTGGACGGCAGGCCGCCGGTCGGCGCCTGTCATCACCAGAAGATGATCGTCGTCGACGACGCCCTGGCGTTCTGCGGCGGCGGCGACATCGGACCCGATCGCTGGGACACTCCCCAGCACCTGGGCGACGGTCCTCGCCGCGAGAAGACCCGGCGTGACAACAAGGACTTCGACAGCCGCCACGAGGTGATGGGCCTGGTCGACGGCGAGGCCGCCGCAAATCTCGGCGAGCTGTTTCGCGACCGTTGGCGACGCGCGACGGGCGAGACGCTGCAGCCCTGCCCGCCGGTCAAAAGCCCTCGCTGGCCCGGCCCCATCCCGCCGGCCTTCCATGATATCACCGCCGGGATCTCCCGCACTGGGGCGGCTTGGAAGAACTATCCGCAAGTCAGGGAAAACGAGGCCCTGCACATCGCTTCGATCCGGGCGGCCAAGGCCTGCATCTATATGGAGAACCAGTATTTCACCTCGCCGCTGATCGCCGCCGAACTGGCCAAGCGGCTGAAGGAGGCCGAAGGCCCCGAGGTGATCCTGGTCTCGACCGAGCATTCGCCCAGCTATTTCGACCAGTTGACCATGGACAAGACCCGCCTGGTGTTCATCCAGACGCTGACCTCGGCCGACCGTCACGGACGCTTACGGGTCTACAGCCCGGTGACGGGACCCTGGGCCGCACCATCATCGTCCACGCCAAGCTGACGATCATCGACGATGTGCTGCTGCGGATCGGCTCGGCCAATATCAACAATCGCTCGATGGGCTTCGACACCGAATGCGACCTGTCGCTGGAGGCCTGCGCGACACGCTGCTGGCCCACTGGCTGGGCTGTGTCGAAGACGACCTTAAGGCGGCGATCAAGGGCGCCGCGAGCGTCGGCGAGGCGCTCGATTGCCTTCGCAACGCCGGCTATTGCCGGCTTCGCCCGATCGCGCCGACGCCGCTGAAGCCCCTGGCGGCCTTCATCGCCGTCCATCACCTGGGTGACCCGATCGGCCCCGAGGATTCCTGGCGGCCCTGGAAACGCCGAGAGACCGCCAAGGCCGAGGCGGCCAAGGCGCGGCGGCCGGCGGACTAGCCCGGCACGCGTGTCGGAGCCAGGTCCCCATCGGATTGGCCCGTTAAAAGGCCGTGCCGCCGCGCCGACGACGCGATCGATCAAACCCGGAGCACCGCCAACAACACGGCGGACCAATGAACGGCGGCGGCGGCGACCACGTGGCCGTGCCAGATGGCGCGGCGATATCGCAGCCGCTTGTTGGCGTAGTAGCCGACCCCCGCGGTGTAGAGCAGGCCGCCCACGCCCAGGAGGATGACCGGCGCCAAGCCGATGCTGGGAAACATCGGCTTGAGCGCGACGACGATCAGCCAGCCCAGGGCCAGATAGACCACCACCCAGAACCCCTTGGTGAGCCCCGGCAGGACCAGCTTGGCGGCCGCGCCCAGGATCGCGATGGTCCAGACGGCCGTGGTCATGCCCCAGGCCCAGGCGCCGGTGAGGTGCTGGGTGGTGAAGGGCGTGTAGGAGCCGGCGATCATCAGGAAGATGCCGGCATGATCCAGCCACCGCAGCACGGGCTGATAGCGCTCGATCGCGAAATTGTAGGCCGTGGACAGACACAGCATCGCCAGAAGGCCCAAGGCGTAGATGATCACCGCCCACAGCCTGCCCGCCCCGCCTGCCCCGATCGACAGGCCGATCAACACGCCCGCGCCGAGCAGCGCCAGGCCCAGACCACACAGATGGACGATCAGGTCGGCGCGCCGGGCGCCGGGCGTTTCATAGTGAGGCTGGATATCCAAGCATGGCTCCCTGCGGCGAGCGACGTTCAGGCGGTCGGATCAACATCGTCGATGCGGCCGTGTCCTGGGCTTTGCGCGCCCTCAGGCACGATCGCCCACCAGGCGCGCCATCAAGGCTA
>JACMOF010000201.1 GCA_014378155.1 Caulobacter sp.
ACCTGTTGGGCGCGGTGATCGACGCCGGCCGAAAGGGCCTGTCGATCCAACGCTACAAGGGCCTGGGCGAGATGAACCCCGACCAGCTGTGGGAGACCACCCTCGACGTCGGGGCCCGCACCCTGCTGCAGGTGCGCGTCAACCATGCCGACGACGCCGACGACATGTTCAGCCGCCTGATGGGCGACCTGGTCGAACCCCGCCGCGAGTTCATCCAGGCCAACGCGCTCGACGCCGAGGTGGACGTCTAACCGCTAGAGCATTTCCCGACCTGACTGCGTCAGGCCGTGAGCTCTAATCTTCTGTTTTGACGCATTTTTCTTCACGCGGACCGGAACCACTTCGCTCGAAAAATGCTCTAGCCTGGAGCAGATCGCCATGCTGGAACGTGAACGGGACGAATGCTCGCCAACCGGCGGCGGCCTGACGGTCCGCGCCTTCAGCGACGACCTGGCCGAGCCATTCTATCGGATCAACGCCGAGTGGATCGAGGAGATGTTTGTTCTCGAGGAGAACGACGTCACGCTGTTGTCGAACCCGCGCGAACTGATCATCGACAAGGGTGGGGCGGTGCTTTTCGCGGAGACTTCGGACCTGGGCGTGGTGGGAACCTGCGCCCTGATCAAGATGAAGGACGGCTGGTTCGAGCTGACCAAGATGGGCGTCTCGAAGGCGGCGCGGGGCCGCAAGGCCGGCGAGTTCCTGTTGGCGGCGACCCTGGAACACGCCAAGGCCATGGGCGTCGCCGACAAGCTCTATCTGTTGACCAATGCCAAGTGCGCGGCGGCCATCCACCTCTACGAGAAGCTGGGCTTCCAGCACGACGCCGAGATCATGGCGACGTTCGGGGCGCGGTATGAGCGGTGTAATGTGGCGATGTCGTATCGAGGCTAAATCCTTCTCCGCTTGCGGGAGAAGGTGACGCAAAGCGCCGGATGAGGGGTCGCGTTGACCTGTCCGTCGCCCGCGGTTGAGACGATCTTCGACCCTCATCCGACCTCGCTCCGCCAGGCCACCCTCTCCCGCAAGGGGAGAGGGAAGTGGTGCCCGTCATTTCGGACAGACCGCGTCGCCTTCGTTCGGGGCCAGCTTGACCTCGGTGACCGACAGGGCGAACGGCCCCGACGCGCCGATGACGAACGGCGCGGTGACGTGGTCCATCTTGGCTCCGGCCGCCTGGAAGCAGGACAGCTTGATCTTGACACTGCGCCATTCGGGGCCGGCCGCCTTGGCCATCAGGGCGGTGACATCCAGCGTTCCGCCGCAGGACGCATCCTCGCTGCAGCCGATGCTCATCGTCACCGGTCGGGCCGATCCGGCATCGACGCGATAGCGCAGCTGGACGGCCATGTCGCCCGTGGTTTGGCGCGACAGATCGACGGCCGGACCGTGGATGGACAGCATGCCCTGACCCGTCCACACCGCCTGTTGCCCGTTCTCCTGGGCGCCGGCGTCAATGGCCTTGACCGCGCCCGCCCCCACGAAGTCCATCCGCCAGGGGGCCGGAGTGCGGCCGGCGATGAAATAGCGATCGACGCTGCCGGCGGCCGCCACCGCGCCCGGATCTTCCGGCAACATCCCGACCTTGCCCCCCTGGGCGTAGGACAGGCCGTAGCCATAGGCGAACTGCGGGTCATAGCCGGGCTGGCCCCGGTTCAGCGAACCCTGGTCAGCGCGCTTGGGCCAGGAAAAACCGAGCTTGCCCTGGAAGTCCCGCTTCGGTTTGCCGCCCTTGTCGGCGACCAGCACATCGGCCACCCCGCCCCCCTCGCTGCCGGGCAACCAGGCGGCGACGAAGGCGTCGGAGGCGTTGATCTCGGGATTGGTCCACAGAGGCCGGCCCGACAAGAACACCGAGACCACGGGAATGCCCTGGGCCTTCAGGCGCTTTATCAGGACCAGATCGGTCTGGTCGGCCAGATGGTAGCCGAGATTGGCGACGTCGCCCTGGAACTCCGCATACGGATCTTCGCCGAACACCACGATGGCGACGTCGGGTTTGGATTTGAACTGACCGTCCGGCGCGAGCTCGGCCTGGCCGCCGCCGGCCTTGACGGCTTTTTCGATACCGCCCCAGATCGACTGGCCGTGCGGGAAGTCGCTGTTCTTGTTGCCCGTGCCTTGCCAGGTCAGGGTCCAGCCACCGGCCGCCTTGCCGATGTCGTCGGCGGCCCCGGCCACCAGCACCCTGGCCCCCGGCTTGACCGGTAGCACGCCGTCGTTCTTCAGCAGCACCAGCGACTTGGCCACCGCCTCGCGGGCGATGGCCCGGTGATCGGCGGCGCCAAGACGGTCGAACTGGCCCTGCACGCTCGGCGCCACCCGCGCGAACAGGCCGGTCTTGACCTTGACCCGCAGGATGCGCCGCACGGCGTCGTCCAGCCGCGCCATCGGGATCTCGCCGGACTTCACCTGGGCCAAGGTGCTCTCATAGAGGGGCTTCCAGCTGTCGGGCGCCATGTACATGTCGAGTCCGGCGTTCATCGCCTGTGGGCAGCTGACGTTGGTGCAGCCCGCGACCTGTCCATGGGCGTTCCAGTCGCTGACCACGAAACCCTGGAAGCCCATCCGGCCCTTCAGCACGTCGGTGATCAAGGTCTTGTTGCCGGTCATCTTCTGACCGTTCCAGCTGGAGAACGAGACCATCACCGTCAGGATGCCGGCGTCGATGCTGGGCGGGTATCCCTGGGCGTGGATGGCGACCAGCTCGGCTTCCGAGATTCCTGCGTCACCTTGATCCTTGCCCCCTTCGGTGCCGCCGTCGGCCAGGAAGTGCTTGGCCGAGCCGGCGATATGGCCGGCGGCCAAGGGCGCGCCGCGCTTCAACGCGCCCTGCAGACCCAGGGTCATTGGGCCCGAATAGGACTTCACGACTTCCGGGTCCTCGGCATAGCCCTCGTAGCTGCGGCCCCAACGGTCGTCGCGGGGCACGGCGACCGTGGGCCCGAAGGTCCAGTCGCCCCCGACCGCCGCCACCTCCTCGCCGGTGGCCGCGCCGATGCGGCGGATCAGGTCGGGATCGCGGGCCGCGCCCAGGCCGATATTGTGCGGGAAGATGGTGGCGCCGACGATGTTGTTGTGTCCGTGTACGGCGTCGATGCCGAACAGGATCGGGATCGGCGTATGGCCGGGCCGCGGCTCCAGGGACTTGGCGCGATAGGCGTCGACCAGGTCGGTCCAGGCCTTGGGCGCCGCGCGGTCGTCGCCGCCCGGCGCCGAGTTGCCGCCGGCCAGGATCGAGCCCAGCGGATACTTGATCAGATCAGCCGGGGTCATCGAGGCGATGTCGCCCTGGATGGTCTGGCCGACCTTCTCCTCGAGGGTCATCTTGCTCATCAGCCCGCTGATGAAGGCCTCGGTCTTGGCGTCGGTGATCGCCGCCGGACTAGCGGCCTTGGGCCACAGCGTTGGATGGGCCACAGCGTCGCTGGCCCGCGCCGATGCCGGCATCGCCGAGAGACAGGCCGAGACGGCGAGGGCCAGGACCGAAACGCGGCAGGCCAGACGGCGAGGGATCATGAAGCACCTTTGAAAAAAGACGGCGCGGCGAGCAGGACGTCGCCGCGCCGAAGTGGGAGCGCCCTCGCATCGCGAGGGGTCCTGTCACGCAGCCCGCCGGGAGATTGAGCGGACGCACGTTGGGAGGTCGCCGGAGAAGCGGCGGCTGAATCAAATAATGTCGGGACACGTTCGTCCGCCGCCCACGAGGGAGCGCGAACAGCATGGTTTCCTTCCCTTGCAACGGAGGCCTTGAGCCCTTCTGTTCCGTCAGGTCACCACAAATTGACAGCGCTGTCTAACAGTTTCTGATAGCGCTAGCATCTATCCTCGTTCCGGCCTCAAGCCGCGACGGCGGCGGCGGCCCACATGCCGTGACGCCTGAGATAATCGACATGGCTTGGCATCGCGCCGACCCGGCCGATGATCTGGGCCTTCATGTTCCGGAACCCCTGGGCGATCGCCTGACTGTCGTGGCCAGCGACCAGAGGGGTGTGGGATTGAGGCCGGATGTTCTGTCCCAGCAAGACCGCCAGCCAGGACGTCGGCGTGAACATCTCGTCGGGATGGATCACCAATTGGCCGCTCTCGCGGAACAGGGCGATGCGGTGGGCCAGGGAGTCGGGGATCGGCATGGTGCGGACATAGGACCACAGACCCGCGTCGTCGCGGGCCGTGGCGTGGTAGTGCAGGATCAGGAAATCGCGGATCGTCTCCATGTCGGCATGGATGCGACGGTTGAAGGTTTCCCGGTTGGCCGGCGAAAACCTGCGGTCCGGGAAGTGCTGCAGCAGCTTGTTGATGCTGGCCTGGATCAGGTGGATGCTGGTCGACTCCAGGGGTTCCAGAAAGCCGCTCGACAGGCCGATGGCGACGACGTTCTTGTCCCAGATCTTGCGCCGGCGACCGGTGACGAACCGCAGCAATCGCGGCTCGGCCAGGGGCTCGCTCTCGAGATTGCCCAGCAAGGTTCCGACCGCCGCATCGTCGGAAATGAACCGGCTGGAATAGACATAGCCATTGCCGACCCGGTGCTGCAGCGGGATGCGCCACTGCCAGCCGGCCTCGCGCGCCGTCGAGGTGGTGAAGGGCGACAGCGGGCCGTTCAGGGCGCAGGGCACGGCGGCCGCGCGGTCCATCGGCAGATAGGACGACCAGTCCTCGTAGCCGGCCCTGAGGGTCTGTTCGATCAGCAGGCCCTTGAAGCCGGAGCAGTCGATGAATAGGTCGCCCTCGATGCTTTGGCCAGATTTCAGGCGCACGGCGGTGACGAAGCCGGTTTCGGTATCCTGATCGACCCGCACCACCTCGCCCTCCGTACGAACGACGCCCAGACCCTGGGCGAAGCGGCGCAGATACTGGCCGTAGAGGATGGTGTCGAAGTGATAGGCCGAGCCGAAGATCGACATCGGATCGCGCGGATCGTCGCTCTGGCGGTCGAACCGCCCGCCCTTGGCGGCCTGGGCGCACAGCGAATAGTCGTCGAGGGCCAACGCGCCGCCCTCGCGGTCGAGCTTCAGGAAATACTGGAAGAAGTGGCCCATCTCGGCCTTCAGGCCATAGGCGCCGAAGGGGTGGAAATAGCGCTCGCCCAGCCCGCCCCAGTTCTTGAATTCGATGCCCAGCTTGTAGGTCGCCTGGGTCTCGCGCATGAACTCGGCTTCGTCGAGGCCCAGCATGGCGTTGAACAGGCGGATCGGCGGAATGGTCGCCTCGCCCACCCCGACCACGCCGATGTCCTGGGATTCCACGACCTGGATCTGGTAGCGGCGATCCAGCCCGCGCGCCAAGGCCGCCGCCGTCATCCAGCCGGCGCTGCCGCCACCGACGATGACGATCTTCTGGATCCAGTCCGGGTCGGACATCAAACGTCCTCGATAGGTGAGCCGGGATTGATCCTGGGCCCGGCGTTGGGCGCGCTCAAGAGGATGAGCGCGCCCGCCGTTCGGTTGCGTTAGCCGCCGAAGCGGTAGCGCACGCCCAGCGACACGCGGCGGTCACCCGACACGAAGCGCAGAGGCAGGTTCGAGAACTGCAGATAGCTCTTGGAGTCTTCCTTGGTCAGGTTGGAGCCTTCGAGCGTGACCTTCAGATCCGAGGTGACCTCGTAGGCGACCTGGCCATCCAGCTGGCCGTAGGCTTCGTTATAGATGCCCAGCTTGTGAAGGTCGGCGCCCGAGCCGAAGGTGAAGTTACCGATATAGGCCTTGTCACGCCAGGCATAGGACAGGCGGGTCGAGAACGGGCCATGCTCGAAATAGCCCTGGACGTTGAAGGCGTTCTTGGAAACGCCTGGAATCGGCAGGCTCTTGGAGAAGTCGGTGAAGTCAGGCGAGCTGGAGTCCGAATAGGTATAGTTGGCGGTGAAGCCGAAGCCATTCTCAAAGGCGTACTGTCCCTGTAGCTCGAGCCCCTTGATCGTGCCGCCCTCGCCGTTGCTCACGGAGTTGAACGTGCCGACAGAAGCGCCCGCCACCGACTGGTCCTTCACCGTCACCGGGAAGGTGTTGGGGACGATGAACGAGTCGATGGTCTTGTAGAAGACGCCGGCCGAGATCAGGCCCTGCTTGCCGAAATAGTGCTCATAGGCGAAGTCGATCTGCGAGGCGCGGAACGGGTTGAGGTTGGGATTGCCGCCGCTGCCGTTGGTGTAGAGGAACTTGTTCAGGTTCGGCCCGGGGGTCGAGGAGCGGGTGAAGTTGTACGACGCGCCCTGGCCCAGGTCGAACAGGTTCTGCGAGGCCACGACGCGCGCCGCAGTCGCCCGGACCTTGTCGTTGTCGTTGATGTTGAACACGGCGTTCAGGCTGGGCAGGACATCGGTATATTCGCGCACGGTCCGCGCCGAGTCCGGGTTCTTCAGGACGCCGTTCCAGCTATCGGTGCCCCAAGACAGCGGCGTGACCGGGGTGTTGGACGAGTCGATGGTCAGCTTGGTGTGGACCACGCGGACGCCCGCATTGATGTGGAACCCTTCGTCGCCCAGGTCGGTCATGACGTAGCCCGAGGTCGTCTCATCCTTGATCTTGAAGGATTCGATCGGGTCCCTGTAGAAGGCCAGCTTGGTCGAGGGATACAGCGCCTGCAGCCAGGCGACCGGATCCTTCATCTGCCCATAGTCCTGGAAGATCGCCGTCACGCCGTGGACATTGTCGGTGACCGCGCGGCCCGGGTTGGAGGCGGCGGTCTGGTAGGGCGTGACCACGGCGGGCGAGTTGCCGAAGCG
>JACMOF010000202.1 GCA_014378155.1 Caulobacter sp.
CGTTCGGCCTTGGCGTGGGCGGCCAACCAGGCCTCTTTGCGGTCGGCATAGACCACGCCGATCTCGCTTCCTCTGTGTACAGACGACACCAGGGTCGGCTTGTTCAGCAGACGCGCGGCGCGCACGGCGGCCTGGGGCTCGCGGGCGTCGGTTCCGGTCAAGTGCTGCAGCTCCCAGGCGTTGCAGGCCACGACATCGGCGCGCGGGATCAGCTCGGCCGCGACGGCCTCGGCCACCTCGGCGGGCACATACAGCCCCTTGCCGGCGTCGCCCAGGGTGGGATCGACGATGACGGTTGGCTTGCGGACCACGCCGCCCTGAGGCGCGTTGTCGCGCGGCGCGGCGCGCACGGCGTCAATGGTTCGGGCCGCAGCGCGGACCTGGGCGGCGCTGGCGAAATAGCCGGTAATGACCATGTCGGTCTGGCCAAACAGCCCATTGGCCTCGATGCCGTCGAGCATGCTCTCGACCAGTTCGATCGGCACGGGCGCCCCGCCCGGAATGCCCCAGCCGGGATGGCGGCCATACAGCACGGTCGGCACGATCATCGAATCGATGCGGAACTGTACGAGAGCGGAGGCCTGGGCCGACGCGCCGACCCGGCTGCCGGCGACATGGCTGGAGATGATCAAGGCTAGCGGCATAATCAAGCGCTTAGCCGAGCAATGCGACGTTGAATAGGGCGATCGTGCAATGGTGACGCTTAGGTGAGAGAACGTCGGTATCAATTGATCGCGGTTGAACACTCGCCACGAATAAAGGCCCGCAGCGTTTCCGCAGCGGGCCTTTCAGACTTCACCCGGAGGCGAAGTCTAGTAGCGGTAGTGGTCCGGCTTGAACGGGCCGTTTTCCGGGACGTTAATATATTCAGCCTGGTCGGGGCGCAGCTTGGAGAGCTTGGCGCCCAGCTTGGCCAGGTGGAGAAGGGCGACCTTCTCGTCGAGGTGCTTGGGCAGGGTGTAGACGTCGTTCTTGTAGGCCGACCTGTTGGTCCACAGTTCGATCTGGGCCAGGGTCTGGTTGGTGAAGCTGGCCGACATCACGAACGAGGGGTGGCCCGTCGCGTTGCCCAGGTTCACCAGGCGGCCTTCCGACAGCAGGATGATCTTCTTGCCGTCCGGGAACTCGATGTGGTGGACCTGCGGCTTGATCTCATCCCACTTGAAGTTCTTCAGGCCGGAGACCTGAATTTCCGAGTCGAAGTGACCGATATTGCAGACGATGGCGTTGTTACGCATCGCCCGCATGTGGTCGACGGTGATGACGTCCTTGTTGCCCGTGGCGGTGACGAAGATGTCGGCGCGGCCGGCCACGTCGTCCAGGGTCTGGACCTCATAGCCTTCCATCGCCGCCTGCAGGGCGCAGATCGGGTCGATCTCGGTGACGATCACGCGGGCGCCGCCTTGGCGCAAGCTGGCGGCCGAACCCTTGCCCACGTCGCCATAGCCGCAGACCACGGCGACCTTGCCCGACAGCATGACGTCGGTGCCGCGACGGATGGCGTCGACCAGCGATTCGCGGCAGCCGTAGAGGTTGTCGAACTTGCTCTTGGTGACGCTGTCATTGACGTTGATGGCCGGGAACGGCAGGTCGCCCTTGGCGGCCATCTGGTACAGGCGGTGGACGCCCGTGGTGGTTTCCTCCGACACGCCGCCGATGGCGTCGCGGATCGCGGTGTAGAAGCCCGGCTTCTCGGCCAGATAGCGCTTCATCACGGTGTAGAGGGCTTCTTCTTCCTCGTTCTGCGGATTGTTGAGAAGGGTCGGGTCCTTCTCAGCCTTGGGGCCCAGCACGCAGAGCAGGGTCGCGTCGCCGCCGTCGTCGAGGATCAGATTCGGATAGCCGCCGTCCGACCATTCGAAGATCTTGTGGGCGTATTCCCAGTACTCGACCAGGTTCTCGCCCTTGAAGGCGAAGACCGGCACGCCCGAGGCGGCGATGGCCGCGGCGGCGTGGTCCTGGGTCGAGAAGATGTTGCACGAGGCCCAGCGGACGTCGGCGCCGAGCGCGGTGAGCGTCTCGATCAGCACGGCGGTCTGGATGGTCATGTGCAGGCTGCCGGCGATGCGGGCGCCCTTCAGCACCTGGCCCGGGCCGTATTCGGCGCGGGTGGCCATCAGACCGGGCATTTCGGTCTCGGCGATGTCGATTTCCTTGCGGCCGAAATCGGCGAGCGAGATGTCCTTGACGATGTAGTCGGCCACGGTCGGGCTCCTGCAGTCGGGGGAAGGTCTTGCGGGGTATATACCCCGCCCACGCCCTTCTCGCAATTAAGGCATAAGGATTTCTTTATATGCCCGGAAATAGACGGGTCACCAGAACCGTTTAGCCTCGGTGAAGGTGACATAGGCGCCCTGGGCGTCGGCGAGAAGTTCGGCTTCGCGCTCAGGTCCGCCCGCCGTCAGGCGGCCGGCGGCGAAGGCAACTTCAGGGTCTTCGCTGGATAGGGCGACCTCGCGGGCCAAGGCCTCGCGCACCGCCAGGTCGTTCAGAAGACCCAGGCTGTCCTGCAACACTTTGGTGGCCTCGACGAACCGAGCCAGCCGCTTTGGATGGTCAGGAAACAGGGCGCCGAGATCCTCCGCCGCATAGCGCAGCTTCTTGCCGCGGATCCTCAGGTGGTGACGGTCTTCCGGACTCAGGGCCGCCAGGTCGGCGCCGTCCTTGCGGATGCGGCGGCGAGCCTTGGCCAGGGTGTCGGCGGCAAAGGCGGCGGCGGGGCGGTCTCGGACCGTCTTCAGGCGCTTGTCGGTGGTCCAGGGGCCTGCCTCGAGCCAGGCGGCGGCTTCCAGAGCCAAGGCGCGGAAGCGAGCCGAATCGACCGCGGCCCCGGCCTGGGCATAGGCCTGGGTCTGGGCGCTCAGCAGCGCCTTGCCGAAGGCGGCCAGGGTGCGGGCCTCGTCCTCGGCGGCGGGGCCGACAGCCGCCTCGGCCGGCGTTTCGGCGGCCTGGCCCTCGGCGGCTGGACGCCAGACGTCGGCGATGAACACATCCAGGCCCCGCGCCGCGCCCAGTTGGTCGGCCAACCATTTGAGCTCGGCCCGAACGTGGCGCGCGGCGGAGTCACCGGCCAGCGGCTTGAAGGTCGACAGCAGGGCGCGGAAGCGCCGCGCCGCCACCCGCAGCTTGTGCACCCGCTCAGGGCCAGGGCGCGTGCGCTGGGCCTCGGCGGCGGAGCAGAGACGGCACAGCGCTGCCCGGCCCAGCGCCTGCAACGCCTCGCTGGTGGTCGCCTTGAGGGCCAGCGGCGTCTCGGGACGCGGGCCGTCCGCCTCGTCCAGGGCGAGGGCATAACCGCGCTCGGCCTTGCTGACCAGCGATAGGCGCAGGGACGCGTGGGCGGCGACGTCGCGGGCCAGGTCGAACAGCGCGCTGGCAGGCCCGGATTTCAGCTCCAGCTCCAGTTCGCTGACTCCGGCGCGGCGGGCGTCGGCCAGCAGCTCGCCTTGGTCTAGCGCCGCTTCGATGATCGCCCCCTCGCGCTCGATCATGCGGGTCACCCGGCGTACATTGGTGGCGAACACGGGGATCAGAGCGGCGCCGTTGACGGTCTGGGCGGCGGGGGTCTTGGCCAGCAGGTCGCGGTCCGGCTCGGGGCCGACCACCGCGCTCTCCCATTCGCCGCGCGCGAACACCCCGCCGGCCGAGGCTGATTTCAGGGTCTGTTTGCGGCCGTTCTCGCCGTCGCGGATCCGCAGGCCGAAGCCCGCCTTGCGCAGGGCGTGGTCGGCGGTGTCGAAATAGGTGGCGTCGAGCTGCCTGACCGCTTCCCGTCCCTCGAGACGGGCCAGGATCGCGGTCGCAGCCTCCGGGGCGATCAGGAACTTCAGCTCGATTTCGTGATCCATGGCCTGACTATAACCGGAGCGGCGGGTTTTGGCTGCAAGCGGGTCGCCGCGAGGGGCGAACGCGCTTCGCGCGCTTGCCAATCGGCATCGCCGAGTCCAAACCTGCGCGCCATGACGCAGATCAATTTCGCCGCCGAACCTCGCCACGACTGGACGCTTCCCCAGGTGGAAGCCCTGTTCGACCTGCCCTTCATGGAACTGGTGTTCGACGCCGCCTCGGTGCATCGGGCGGCCGGTTTCGACCCGTCCGAGGTGCAGCTGTCGCAGTTGCTGTCGGTCAAGACCGGCGGCTGCGCAGAGAACTGCGGCTATTGCAGCCAGAGCGCCCATTTCAAGACCGGCCTGAAGGCCGAGAAGCTGATGGACGCCGACGTCGTGATCGCCAAGGCCCGCGAGGCCCGCGACGGCGGGGCCCAGCGCTTCTGCATGGGCGCCGCCTGGCGCGAGCTGAAGGACCGCGACCTGCCCCGGCTGGCGGCGATGATCGGCGGGGTGAAGGCCCTGGGCCTGGAGACCTGCGCCACCCTGGGCATGCTGACGCCGGACCAGGCGCGACAGCTGAAGGACGCCGGGCTCGACTATTACAACCACAACCTCGACACGGGCCCCGAGTACTACGGCGACGTGGTCACCACCCGCACCTACCAGGACCGCCTCGACACCCTGGCCCATGTGCGCGACGCCGGCATGAGCACCTGCTGCGGCGGCATCGTCGGCATGGGCGAGACCCGCCGCGACCGCGCCAGCCTGCTGCGCCAATTGGCCAACCTGCCGAGCCACCCCGACAGCCTGCCGATCAATGGCCTGGTGCCGGTCAGCGGCACGCCACTGGGCGACAAGGTGCTGAAGGCAGGCCAGATCGACTCGATCGAGTTCGTCCGAACCGTCGCCGTGGCCCGGATCGTGTGCCCGAAATCGATGGTTCGCCTGTCGGCCGGCCGTGACGACATGAGCCGCGAGCTGCAGGCTTTGTGTTTCCTGGCCGGCGCCAACTCGATCTTCGTCGGCGGCAAGCTGCTGACCACCCCCTTGCCCGGCCAGGACGAGGATAGCGCGCTGTTCCAGGACCTGGACCTGCGCCCGATGGGCGTCGCCAAGGCCGTGGCCCCGGAATCTGTGGCGGCGGCGTAGACGTTTGAATCTCGAGGACGACTTCCCGCCCGACGAAATCCGCTTGCCTGAAGAGGTCGCACGAAGCGCTCTTGCGTTGTTTGCAACGACCGGCGTCGCTTTCGGCGCAGATCGTGACGAGGTCATTGATTGGCTTCGCGAAAATGGACTGTGGGCTGAGCTTTCGCCCATGGAGTTGGCATTCCTTGAGAATCCTTCGCCCCCCGAGAAGGTCATCGTGGATCGGGGCTGGGATTCGGAATCCCTGATGGTGCTCGCCTGGGCACTCGGGCATGTGTCGCAACTGCCCGCCGCCGACGAACAGTGCGAGCTCGGCCAACTTGGTGACGCCTTCCCGCCTTTTGCCGATATCAGCGCCCACGCGTTCATTGCCGACGCTCGGTTAAGACCCGACACTGAGCTGCAGCAACTTCAAGAAGAATGCTTCCATCTTCATGCCGAAGGTCGGAATGCGCGGCTGCAGAACCGGGCGCCGCGGAAGGCGGTAAATATTGAGATCATCCAAGAGCGCCATCGCGCCATCAATTGGGTAAACGGCTACGACAGCGCCCCTTGGGACGAAGTCACCAGCGACACCTAAACTTCAGCGCTCCTCGTCGAACCGATTGGCCACCAGCTCGGTCAGCGCCTCAAGCGCCGCCTCTGCTTCAGGTCCATCGGCTTCGATGTCGATGGTCGAGCCGATGCCGGCGGCCAGCATCATCAGGCCCATGATCGAGCGGGCGTCGACGCTGGTTCCGTCGCGGGCTACGGTCACCTCGGCGTCAAAGCCCGAGGCCAGCTTGACGAACTTAGCCGAGGCGCGGGCGTGAAGCCCCCGCTCATTGACGATCTCGACCGTGCGCGTCGCCATGCGACTCATTTTTCTCCCGCGAGCACATAGGAGGCCACGGAGATATATTTGCGTCCAGCCTCTTGGGCGTGGGCGACGCAGGTCTGCAGGGTCTCACGCTGGCGCACGCTGGCCAGCTTGATCAGCATCGGCAGGTTCAGTCCGGCGATCACCTCGGCCTTGGTCTGCTCCATCACTGAGATGGCCAGATTGCTGGGCGTGCCGCCGAACATGTCGGTCAGCAGGATGACGCCGCCGCCGCTATCGACCGCCGCGCACGCCTTCAAAATGTCGGACCGGCGACGCTCCATGTCGTCCTCCGGGCCAATGCAGATGGCCTTGACCGCGCTTTGCGGCCCGACCACGTGCTCCATGGCGGAGACAAACTCCTCCGCCAGCCGCCCGTGCGTGACTATCACGAGCCCGATCATGCCTGATCTCTCAAACGGGATCCCCATAACCCGTGACGACCAGGGAGGGCCGCGCGGGTCGCCTTGATACGCTTGTTAGTCGGCGACTCCAAGATGCTCAAACATGCGGCGGATTTTCCCTGGCGCGCCGGGTTCCAGGGGCCACAGCTCAAGCACCGGCGTGACAACGCCTTGGACGGTCTCGAACATCGGATCGGGCAGGCGTTCGACCGCCTGCGGCCGATCCACGCAGCGCACCAGCAGGTTCACCGGACAGAACGCCCGATAAGGCCTGGACAGGATTCCGACCCCCCGCGTCTCGATCAACCCGGCCAGGGCGTCGGGCGCGCGTCCAAAGAGCCGACCGTTCGAGACGAAGACCAAGGTGCGGTCGTCGGCGACCAGGGCGAACCCCTGGTCCAGCGCCCGCAGCGCCAGGTCGCTCTTGCCGACGCCGGACGCCCCTTCGATCAGCGCCCCGCGCCAGGCGCCGGCCATCCGGCAGGCGATCAGGCCGGCATGGCGGATCATTCGCGCTGGCCGCCGTGGTGGCTGGCGCCGGCCTCGGGCAGATCGACGCGGAACCGCGCCCCCACCACCTTGCCGTCCGCGTCCTTGCGGTTCTGGGCGATCATCTGGCCGCCATGGGCCTCGACGATCTGGCGGGCGATCGACAGGCCCAGGCCCGAATTGCCGCCGAACGCCCGACCCTTGGGCCGGGAGGTGTAGAAGCGCTCGAAAATGGTCTCGAGATTGTCGGGCGGGATGCCTGGTCCGTCGTCATCGACCGTGACGATCAATCGGTTGTGGTGGTCACGCAGGCCATGCTCGCGGGCCAGGGCCACCCGCACCTCGCCATCGGCGGCGCTGAACGAGCGGGCGTTGTCGATCAGGTTGCGGAACACCTGGCCGATCGGAGTCTCGCGCGCCATGACCCAGACATGCTGCGGCGCGGCCTTGTCGTCGAAGGTCACCCGCACGCTGCCCGGCGCGTCGCCAGGCCGAAGCTGAGCCTCGTAGAGGTGGATCACCTCCAGCAGCAGCAGATTCAGCGCGAAGGCCTTGGGCGCCTCGCGCGACAGCTCGGCGTCCAGGCGCGAGGCGTTGGAGATGTCGGTGACAAGCCGATCCAGGCGCGTGACGTCCTGCTGCAAAATGCCCAGCAGCCGGGCCCGGGCGGCGGGGTCGGACACCAGGTCCAGGGTCTCGATCGCCGAGCGGATCGAGGTCAGGGGGTTCTTGATCTCATGGGCCACGTCGGCGGCGAAGCGCTCGATGGCGTCCATCCGCTCCGACATCGAGTCGGTCATCTCTTCCAGGGCCCGCGACAGGTCGCCCAGCTCGTCCTTGCGGCCAGAAATCTCTGGCAGGGTGATCGCTCGCGCGCCGTCCAGGCGCACGCGGTCGGCGGCGCGCGCCATGCGCAGCACCGGCTGGGCGATCAGCCGGTTGAGCAGGAACGACGAGATCAGAGTGGTGAACACCGCGATCAGGGCGAAGGGCAGCAAAGCCTTGCGCTCGCCAGCGATGATCTCGTCGACATCGCCGGCCTCCAGTGTCAGCACCCCCAGGACCGCCCGCACGTGCTGGATGGGGATCGACACCGACACCACCCGCTCGCCATTCTCGGCCCGGCGCATGCCTGCCACCGGGCCGCCCTCGCGGGCCCGGGAAATCTCGGCGATCAGGGCCGCGCGGGCCTCCGCGACGGCCTTGGGCTTGGTGTCGGCATCGTGGGTCGGCAGGCGGAACTCGGGCTGGCCGGGCTTGCGGGCCGGCGGCAGCGCCTGCGACTCCACCCGGTCGGCGACGACATAGCTGTCGGCCAGTTGATTGCCCTGGGCGTCGAACAGCCGGGCGCGCTGCGAGCGAGGGATGAACAACCCCTGCAGGATGTCGCTGGCCCGATCGGCCTCAAGCCGTGGCTCGGGATCGCCGACCGTGGCGGCCAGGTCGATGACATTGGCGATCAGCTCGCCCTGGGTGGTCAGGCTGTCGATGCGAGCCTTGATCAGCCCGCTGCGCAGCTCGTTGAGCACCAGCGCCCCGCCCAGCAGGATCGCCAGGGCCAGGACGTTGAGCCCGATGATCAGCCGGCCCAGGCGCGAACCCCTGGGCCAGGCTAATTTTTTGGGCCAGGCTAATTTGGGCCAGGCTAATTTGGGCCAAACCAGCTTGGGCCAGCTCAATCGGCGCTTTGGCCGCTGTGCGGACTCCGATCCCACGGCGGGATCAGGATTCGCGATAGCGGTAGCCGACGCCGTATAGGGTCTCGATGGAGTCGAACTCCGGATCGACCTGGCGGAACTTCTTGCGCATCCGCTTGATGTGGCTGTCGATGGTGCGGTCGTCGACATACACCTGATCGTCGTAGGCGGCGTCCATCAGGTTGTCGCGGCTCTTCACAAAGCCGGGGCGCTGGGCCAGGGACTGCAGCAGCAGGAACTCGGTGACCGTCAGGCGCACCGGCTTGCCGTCCCACAGGCTGTCGTGGCGCGCCGAGTCGAGGGTTAGCTTGCCTCGCTTCATGATCTTGGAATTGGGCGAGCCCGGCGCGACACCCGGCTCGTCTTCCTCTGGGCGGGCCCGGCGCAGCACGGCCTTGACCCGCTCCAGCAGCAGGCGCTGGCTGAACGGCTTGTGGATATAGTCGTCGGCCCCAAGGTTGAAGCCCAGGATTTCGTCGATCTCGTCGTCCTTGGAGGTCAGCATGATCACCGGAATCTCGGTGGTGGCGCGCAGGCGGCGCAGCACCTCCATGCCGTCCATGCGGGGCATCTTGACGTCGAGGATCACCAGGTCGGGCGCCTGGCTCTCGACCGCGTCGAGGCCCGAGGCGCCGTCATAATACGCCTTCACCACGTGGCCATGGCTCTCCAGGGCCAGCGAAACCGAAGCGACGATGTTCTCGTCGTCGTCGATGAGAGTAATATCGGCCATCGAGCCTTATCGGTCCTTTCGAGTCTTCCCGCCGATACTATCGGGCGACGAGCCCCCGTACAACGCGCCTGCAACGCCCATGGCGCCTTGGGAGGCGGCCAAGCTTTCGCGATCTTTTGCGGCTCCAGCGTGGCGCCAATGCGGCCAAGCGCTTCAGGCGCGGTATCCCGGCAACTTCGCCTTAAGGTCTCGTATCCCATAACGGAGCCCCGGGGAGCCCTTTAGCCCATGAGTGATCAGGTCCATTATGAGCTGTTTGTGCGCCGCAAGCCCGGCGCGCAGTGGACGCTCGACATGGCGACCGAGGTCCGCACCCACGCCCTGGCCGTCGCCGAGGAGACCTTGCAGCAGGGCCGTGCGATCGCCGTGAGGGTGACCAAGGAAACCCTCGACAACGACTCCCGTGAGTACAAGTCGATCTCGATCTTCACCAAGGGCCAGGTCGATGGCGGCAAGCCCAAGAAGGTCCAGGAAGACCTGGACCCGCTGTGTGTCCAGCCGTCCGACCTCTACACCACCCACGCGCGCGACCGGATCGGCCGACTGCTGGAGGCCTGGCTGGCGCGGCACAACGCCACCCCGTTCGAGCTGCTGCACCGTCCCGACCTGGTCGAGAAGCTGGAAGCCTCCGGCACCGACCTGCAGCACGCCCTGCAGAAGATCGCCATTCCCGAGGCCGAGGCCCGGGGCATGTCGGTCCACGAGCTGATCCGCACCTTCCAGGGCCTGGTCGAGCGCACCGTCGCTAACCTGATGAAGGCCTTCAAGAAGGGCGCCCTGCCCGATCTCGACAAGGAAGGCTTCGCCCGCGCCGCCGAGCGTCTGGTCAGCGATCCCGACCGCGCCTTCCTGCTGGGGGCCGGCGTCGCCGCCTCGATCGCGCCCGGCAAGAACTGGTCTGAGAAGATCGCCCGCCTGCCCGACCTGGCCGACGCCGCGCCCACCGAGCCTCGCGCCAGGGCCGCAGCCCTGGCCGCCCTCGAACAGCCCCTGGCCGAGATCATCGGCTCGAAGGCTGGCATGGCCGACCTGCTGGGCGCCGACAACGCCGACCTCGGCACCACCCTGGCCGGCATGACCCGCCTGGCGGGCGGCGCCCAGGTCGAGGCCCTGATCCGTGTCGAG
Organism: Caulobacter sp.; assembly: GCA_014378155.1. Classification (GTDB taxonomy): domain Bacteria; phylum Pseudomonadota; class Alphaproteobacteria; order Caulobacterales; family Caulobacteraceae; genus Caulobacter. Next base: position 10,287 of record JACMOF010000202.1, read on the forward strand.
GCCGGCGTGCGCAACTGCATGCCGACCCTGTCGGGCACCGCCAAGCGCCTGAGCGAGTGGCTGACCGGCGACGACTTCCCCGCCGTCCGCTCGTCTATCGCCCATCGGGTGCTCAAGGAGCTGAACGGCGTGCGCCGCCTCAAGCCCACTGACGCCGAATCCGAGATCGAGCACCTGCGCGCCCTGGCCATGAGCTTGACCGCCGCCGCCGGCCGCATCCTGCCGGCCGAGGACATCACCAGCGCCTTCACCACCCGTTCCAAGACCCTGCTGAATGGCGAGTTCATCGAGGCCCTGCTCGGCCGCGAGCGCTCGTCGCGTGAAGAGATCCAGATGCTGATCCGCCTGGCCGAGAACGTCATGGGCGCGGTCAACAAGCGCATGGCCGCCCGCTGGCTGTTGGCCAATATCCAGGCCCTGCGCTTCGAGCGCGAGCTGCGCCAGGGACCGGACAGCGCCGCCTCCAAGCTGGCCGCCCTGGGCGCCCTGCAACGGTCGCTGGTCCGCTCGGGCCTGGTGATCGAGGACTATGAGCCGCTGTGCGCCAAGATCGGCGAGGTGGGCGGCATGATCGAGGCCGACACCCGCCTGATCGCCATGCTGGCCCGCGCGCCAGCTCCCCTGCCGCAGAAACTGGCCTTGCTGATCAAGCTGGCCATGGGCGAAGCCGGCCCGACAGGTCCGGTGGCTGACAAGGCCAAGCCCGAGGCCATGAAACTGGCCCGCGCCCCGGAGGCCCGCGAGGCGCTGGCCGCCTCGCCGGAGACGATGGATTTGCTCAAGGGCATGGTGATGCACAAGGCGGCGGCTTAGGGGCTGGTTGGGGGCCGCCGCGAAGCGGTGGGGGGTGAGAGGTTACACCCTCGCCGATCGGAGCACGGCGAGCAGATCGTCGGCGACCGCACCGATGTCGGCCAAGACCTTTTCGTTACGGAACCGCACCACGATGTATCCAAACAACTCCAAGGTCTCCGTGCGGCCAGCGTCGTACTCCTCCCGCCCA